>DASVAW010000034.1 GCA_036376135.1 Candidatus Polarisedimenticolaceae bacterium
TCCTCCATGGCGATCTCGATGTCCTCGCGGCGTCGCACCGCGCCCTGCCGGGCCAGGCCGAGGCTCAGCAGCCGGGAGATCATGGAGTTGTCCTTGCTGGTCATCTCCCGCGCGTTGTCGAAATCGCCGTTGACGAGTGCCGGCTGGACCTTGCTCCACACCTGCTGGTTGCGAAGCGTCAGGACCGTCAACGTGAGCCAGCGCTCGATCGCGATCGCGGTGCCGACCGCGAACACGATCAGGATGGGGTACATGAACGCACCCCCCGCCACGAAGAACTTCACGATCTCGTACAACGCGTCCATCGTCGAATCCTCCTGCAACTAGCAGTGCACTGGTTTCCGGGAGTCCAGCCCCAGCCTCACGCAACGGCCGCTCACGGCGTCGTTTCCGACCTGATTTCGTAGTAACTCAGCTCCCGCAGGAACACTTCCTTGTCCACGGGCTGCCTGGAGTCGTCGAGCATCGTCGCGATGCCGACGGAATCGCCGATCTCCGAGCTTTTCCAGGGAACGAGGACCAGGGATTTGGGCGCCTCCTGATTGCCCAGGACGGACATTCCGGAAAGCGCCTTCGCCTCCTCTTCCTTGCGCTTCGCCTCGTCGGACGTCGCGGCGACGACGGGTTCGGCCGCGGGCGTGTTCTCGGCCGGCGCGACGTCCGTCGCCAGCAGGAACGCCACGAACAACACGGGTCCGCTCATGGGTTCTCCTCCCGGCTCTCGCGGTTGCGAAGATCGGCGATCCACTTCGCGACGTCGGGGTCGTCGGGGACGATCCGGCTGTACGCCTCGTAGTGCTTCAGCGCGCAGGCGGAATCGCCCAGGTACAGGTCGCAAAGAATGGCGAGGTTCCTGTGCGCGAAGTGGTAGTCCGCGAACTGCGCCAGCGCGGCCTCGTAGCTCGCGCGCGCCTGGGCGAACTGCATCTTGCGCCGCTGCACCAGGCCGAGCTCGTTGTGGGCGGCGGGGTGCTTCGGATTGAGCTCGAGGGCCTTGCGCAGGCTGGCCTCGGCGCGGTCCAGGTCGCCGGCGCGCGCGTAGGCGATGCCGAGATCGATGTGCGCCGCCGTCAGCGAGGGGGCCCGTTCGGTCACCTGGAGCAGCAGGGCGATGCCGGGCTCGTACCGGCCCTCCTCGAGCAGGCGCACCGCCGTCGCGTAGTCGGCGCGCACCTCGGCGTGGACGCGCACGCGTTGCGTCATCGTGAACCCGCCGGCGTCCTGCTCGACGTCCACGCGCGGGGCCTTCCGTTCCGCCGCGTCGCAGGGCGTCGCGACATGCGCCGCGAAGGCGAGGAGCAGGGCCGACCCCGCGGTCCGGGCCTCATCGGGGATCCGCATGGGCCTCCTCCTCGCCGCGTCCGGCGGTCCGTTGGAGCTGCGTCGTCGCGGGGGCGTCGCCCGTCGTCGCGGCGGGGACCCGCGACGCCGGCGACCGGTACGCGTAGGTTTCGATCGCATTCAGGAAACCGCCGCTCAGCTCGTGCTTCGCGTAACGCCCCGGCATCAGCTCCACGAGCTTCCCGAGGCTCTTCTCGGTCCACGCGTTGAGAACGCCGGCCTGCATGAGCTCCAGGTTCTTCTCGTGCACGTCGATGGCCTTCTCCTCGAACGGGAACGCTTCCTCCTCGAGGGCCAGCTCGTACGCGTCCTTGTCCTCCGCCCCCAGGTCCGCCGGGCGCTCCGACTCCGCCAGCGAGCGGCTGAAGTCGAGGTAGGTTTCCGCGAGGTAGAACGTCGCCGCCGCGGTCACGTCGGCGATCTCGTACTCCACGAGCCGGCCCATCGCCTCGACCGTCGCGTCCATGCGTTCCTTCTTCTCCTGAAGGCTGACGTCGAACGGCTGCAGCAGCTTCACGGCGGCGAACTCGCGGTACAGCTGCTCGGCGAGGACGAGCCCCGAGCGGGCGGCGAGGGTACGGGTGCGGGCGGTCCGGTCCGTCCCGGCCTCCGCGTCCAGGCGCACGATCTCCGCCAGCTCCTGCCGATAACGCGTCTCGTCGTGCGCCGCCTTGTGGATCTCGGCGATCTTGAAGCGGGTCTCGAGGGCCGCCTCCACCGGCCGGGGAAACTCCTCGACGTACCGGGTGTACACGTCCAACGCGCGGTCGCGTGCCTGGGACTGCTCGTGGAGCTCTCCCGCGACGAGCAGCGCCTCGGCGCGCAGCGCCGGATCCTCGGACTGGGCGGCGACGCGCTCGTATTCGTCCGCGGCGCGCGACAGCTGGCCGCTCTCCCGGTAGGCATGGGCGATCTGGCGGGTGGCCTCGCGCTGCAGCTCGTGGTCGGGGTAGCTGCCGCGGAACGCTTCGAGCACGCCCGCGGCCGCCGTCCAGTCCTGCAGCCGGATCAGAGCGGCGCCGGCGTCGTATTCGGCCGCGGCGCGGATCGTGGACGTCGGCGCCGCCGCGCGGATCCTCAGGAAGTGGTCGGCGGCCGCGCGATAGTCCTGCGCGGCGTTCGCGAGCTCGCCCTGCTTGTAGATCGAGGCGGCGAGGTTGTCGACGAGCGCCGCGCGCGACGCGTCCCCCTCCGGCGTGACCGCCAGCACCTGGGCATAGGCCTGCTCGGCCCGCGGATACTCCGCGAGGTCGAACGAGCCGTGCGCCACGACGATCCACGCGGAGCGGCGGATGGCCGCGTCCGCTCCCGGATAGGAGTCGAGGACCCGCTGCGCCGCCGTCACGGCGGGGCGGTAGTCCTTCATCTCGTACAGGTCGTCGGCGGCGGCGCCGAGGACGGCCGCGGCGTGTTCGTGCTCGGGGAACGCGTCCGCGAACTTGATCGAGCTCGTGACGGCGTCGCGCTTGACGGCGTCGCGCGTCGCCTCGCTCGCGACCTTCAGCTGCTCGCGGTAGGCGTAGATCGCGGCGTAACCCGCGGCCGCCGCGCGCGGATGCGCGGCGTAATCGTAGGCCGTGCGCTCGTATTGCCTGGCCGCTCCACCGAAGTCCTCGTGCTCGAGGAGCAGGTCGGCCAGCTGGTAGTTGATCGGCGGCGAGTCGGGGTCCGTCGGGAACGAGCTCAGGTACTCGCCGTACCAGCGCTGGGCCTCGGCGTAGTTCTGGGGCTTCTCGGCCGCAAGCTCCGCGTTCTGGTACTGGGCGTGGTAGTGGTTCGCGAGGTCCTGCAGGTTGGACTTGAGATAACTCAGGACCTCGGGCGACTCCTCGGGCTTGAAACGCCGCCAGTACTCGGCCTGGAGCCCGTACCTCGACGCGAATTCCCGCTTCGACTCCAGGACGAGCTTGGGGAACCCGCCCTTCGTGAACGTCTCCACCACGCGCATGCTGAAACGCGGCGCGGCGCGGTGGAACGGATAAAGCGCCACGAACTGCTTGTAGGTCTTCGCCGCGTCGTCGTAGCGCAGCTTCGCCAGGTAGTGCTCGCCGAGATTGCCGTAGACGCGGTCCTCGTAGGAGCGGTTCCCGAAGGCGGCGAAGTACTCCGGGACGGCCTCCGGCCCTCCGAGGTTGGTGAAGCTCAGGGAGATGACGCGGTAGGTGTCCGCGACGCGTCGCTCGTCGTCTTCTTCGTGCGTCTGATCGAAGTCGTATCCGATGGACACCTTGTAGTCGAGCAGCGCCATGTACTTGTGCAGGGCCTCCTCGTAGAACTCCTGCTTGTAGAGCGTCCAGCCGAGCTTGTAGAGGGCGAGCTCGTGGTAGGACGAGGCGGGGCCCAGGGTGAGGATCGCCGAGTAGGCGGCCTCGGCGTCGCGGAACCGCCTGCGCGTGTAGAAGTACTCGCCGCGCCGGAACTGCACCTCGTCGTAGTGCGCGGAGTGCGGATTCGCGCGGATCAGGCGCTCCATGGTCTCGATCGCCTCTTCGGTGCGGCCGAGCTCGTCGTACGCGCGCGCCTTCTGGTAGAGGACCTTGTCGTTGTGCTCGTAGTTCGGGTACTCGGTGAGCAGCCGGTCGTACAGGGCGATCGCCTCGAGCGGGCCGGCGGGATCCGCGACGGCGCGCGCCTGGCCTTCCGGCGGTCCTCCCTGCGCGGTCGTCCGCCGCTCGAAGTCCTGCTCGGACTCCGGCACGCCCGCGACCGCGACCGGTGCGGACGGGCCCGGCGCGGCCGACGGACGCACGGGGGCTTCCGGAGCGGCCATCTCCCGCGGCTTGCCGTCGCCCGCGCGCAGGCCGAACTGCTTTTCGATCTGGAGATCCGCCAGGCGTCGCATCGCCTCCGGAGTCATGGCCGTCTCCGGCGTCTCCTCGAGGAAGCGGCGGTAACTCTGCATGGCCTGCTCGAGGCCGTGCTCGACCTTGACCTCCTGAACGTCCGGGCGCACGTCGCGCAGCTCCGCCAGGGTCCCCCGGACGGTGGGCCGCGACGCGCAGCCCGCGGCGAGCGCAGGTGCGAGCATCAGCGCAAGGGCGAGCCGGCGCATCACCGGGCCTCCCCGTCGGATTCGGCGCGCGCCGCCCGGTCGTAGCTGTCCGCGACGGCGTAGCGGGCCTGGGACTGCTGGGCCACCAGGCGCTCCCGGCGGGCCTGGAGCTGGCGGATGGCGACGGTCTCGATCATGTGCCCCTGCCGGGCCATCACGAGGTCGACGCGCTGGAGCGCATCGCCGACGCGCTCGCGCAGCCGCGCGATCCGCGCGTCGTAGCCGACGTAGCTGTGCGTCGCCGCCTGCCGCGTCCGGACGAAGGCCTCGTATTGCCGCGTGAGGACGTCGACGTGCGCCTCCAGCTCGATCCAGTGTTCGAAGGCCTCGGTCAGCCGCTCGTGGTACTCGGTCTGCAGACGCCACGTGAGCGCGCCGCGCAGGCGGGCCGCGCGCTGCCGGAGCGCGAGCGACGCGGGATCGTCGTCGCCGCCGAGCTGCCGCTCGAGCAGCGCGAGGCGCTCGCCGGCGATCCGCTCCTCCGCGGTCGCCAGGTACTCCGGACGCGGCGCGGTCAGCATCGCCTGCAGGCGCTTGCCGAGGTGCTTGCGCTGCTCGAGGCGGAGGCGCATCCGCGAATCCAGCTCGCGGAACTCCACGTCGACCCCCGGCAGGAGCGGCTCGTAGTTCGCTCCGCGCAGCCGGATCATGTCCTCGAAGGCGTCGAAGCCGGACGTCCAGGTCACGAGCTTCGAACGCAGGTCCTCGAGGTCGAGGTAGTTCTGAAGCGCGGTCTGGAAGTCGTGGGACGCCATCAGCTCCATCAGGTAGTAGGTCTCCGGGGCGTCGGGCAGGGTGCGCAGGCGGATGACCCAGGACTCGTCCTGCCGGCTTTCCTCCCGGACCAGCGCGTCGAGGAATCGCCCCTCCCGGATGCTCCCGATCGAGGCGTCGACCCGCTCGATCTGCCGGGTGTACGTCTCGAGCGCGCGCCCGTACATGAGCGCGGCGCGGCCGTGCACGTTCAGGCTGGCGTACGCGTGCGGCACGGCGAGCATGGCTTCCTGGACCGCGGCGTCCGTCGGCTCACGCTCCACCAGGAGGTTCCACGGAACGAGCGCCCGGTCGTAGTGCCGGGCGGAGGCCTCGGCGAAGCCCGCCCGCAGCAGGGCCTGGTTTGAGAACGGTCCCTCGAGTCGCACGCGGTCCAGGGACTGCTTCGCGCGCTCGGCCTCGGCCGATTCGAAGAGGATGCTGCCGAGGACGAGGTTGGACTTGTCGCGGATCGCGAGACCGGCGCGATCGTCCGTCACCGTCTGCCCGGCCTTGTCCAGCTGCTCGATCGCCTCCTGGGCCCGGCCGTCCTGAAGCAGCGCGATGCCGAGGTTGTAGGCGGTGAACCCGGCGAGGCTCCCCTCGCCGCTCAACGGCTCGAGCACCTTCACGGCCTCGCTCGGGCGGCCCGTCGCCATGTACAGGTTCGCCCGGAGGAACTCGACGTCGTCCCGGATCGCCTCGGGCACCTCGCCGTCGATCCGGTCCAGCGCGTGCAGCGCGTCGTCGAGCTGGTCCTTCTGGAAGTGGATGCGGGCGAGCCGGAAGGCGGCCTCGTTGCGCACCTTCTCCTCGACGGCACCTTCGAGCACGGCCTTGATGGCGCGCCCCGCGCGGTGGTGCATGCGGTAATTGAGCTCGAAGTCGCCGACCGAGAACTCGGCGCCGTGGATGTGATAGTGCAGCGTATCGAGGCCGGGATCGTCGAGACCGTGGTACTGCGCGAGCTCGGTGTCGAGCCGCTGGAGCGCTTCGAAGAACCGTCCCTGGTGGGCGTGATAAAGCGCCTCTCCGAAGTACAGGTCCTTCAGCTCGGCGCTCGCGACCGGACCGGCCGCAAGGCCCAGGGCCAGGCCGAGTCCGAGCAGCCGATGGGGCGTCCGATTCATCGGTTACCAGTTCCCCAGCACGATCGGGGCGTTTCCGGAGTCCGGTGCGGCGAGCGTCAGCCCCACCAGCTTCGGTTTCACTTCCTTGCGGAAGGCGAACTGCTCGGTGCGGCTGAAGTCCTCGCCGCCTTCGAGCTTGCCGTCGACGAGCACCTCGAGCTGGTGCTCGCCGGTCGTCAGGTTTCCGACGTAGAGCCGCTGCACGCCGCCCTTCCGCAGGGCGTCGAGCTCCTTGAAGCTGTAGATGTAGTGGGCCACGAGCTGGCCGTCGATGCGGAGCCTCACGGCGTCGAGGCGCATCGCATCGCCCTCCGCCAGCGAGACGAAGATCGCGACCTGCGTCCCGGAAGGGAACAGCAGCTTCTCTTCCAGCTGGCCGAGCTCCGCCGCGATCGCGAGCACGTCGGACTTGATCTCCTGGACCTGCTCGTCGAGGCCGCGCATCTCCTTCTGGTCGTTCTGTTGCGCCCGGGCATGGACGCTTCCCAGGACGAGCAGGATGGCGCACGAGAATCTCGCGAGGGTGCGGGTCATCGGGTTGCGTCGGGCCATGGCGTTCCTCGTTTCACGCGCGCTGCGATCGCGCGGGCACCACGAGCCCGCCGCGGCCGAACGGGTATCGCCCCCCGTACCGGCGGCGGGGAGCACTGCAATCGACCTGCCACGGAGAGATCGGGCCGAAGGAGCACCGATTCGTGTTTGCAGCGGGAGATTCCGGGTTGTCCCGTTAACGATCCGGTCATCGCAGCCGCGATTCCGATCACGTCATGCCGGGTCGAAGCAAGGGCACAGGTTCCATCGACGTAATGCCGAGCTCCAGTGTCCGGAGCGTGACGCGCGGTCCAGTGCGTGCCGTCGAAGTCGCTTGAATCCCTCAAGAAAGGAAGCGTTCCCGGACCTCGAGGGATGGCTTGATCGCACTTGATTCGTGCGAGACACCGCTCGGATCATGCGGGGGTTCGCCCGGGCCGGCGCCAGCTTCGGAATTACGAATGGGTCTCTCGTGGTGGCGGAGGACGGCCGGTCGCGGGCCGCCCGGACACGAGTCGCACCGCCGGCGTCTACCCTCCGGTCAACAACTCGACGCCGTGGGTTCCGCTCGGGACGTGGACCTCCACCCAGTCGGGGCCGGAACCGATGACGCCGACCGTCGAGCCGTCGAGCTTGACCCCGGAGATCTGAGGGTAGGTGAATCGAACCGTCGTTCCCGGCGACACGATGCGACCCCGTGTGCCGCGCAGGTACACGCTCACGGCGCCGGCGGAGCTGAACCCGGCCGGGGGACCGACCGAGGTGCTGAAGGACGTTCCTTTCCGGACGAAGTAGAAGACATTGGCTCCGCCCGGAGCCTCCCGGTAGAGCGACGCTCTCCCGGTGAAGGTGTTCCCTCCGTACGTCACCGGCGCCGCGCCGGTCGACTCGAACGCGTGATCGACGACTCCCGACCCATGATCGATCCTCGCCCCGCCGGAACCCGTCACCGAGAGCCGCGTCATCGCGGCCTTGACGTGGTCGACGTCGTGAGGAAAGAGGACGGTGACCACGTTCTTCTCGCCGCCGGCCGGAGCGGTGTATTCGGACTCGAGATACTTTCCTTCGAATCCTCCGTTGGGCGCGCTCCAGGTGGCGACCCCTCCGTTCAGGTGCCGCACGACGCCGGGCGGCGTGGCGTAGAACACGGTCAGCTTCGCCCGATTGGGCTCGAGCGCGACCGCGTCGATCGTCGCCGTGTACTCCGTTCCGCTGACGACGGTCTGGATCCCGGTCGTCGCCAGCGTATTGGGATGGAGGTTCATCAGGATGCGCTCGCCGCCGTCGGCATACACCTCGTCGAACAGGACGAAGTACGCACGGCTCGAAACGTCGGCGTGCACGAAGACGAGGTTTCTCAGGTGCACGTCATCCGGGAGCGCCGGGCCGTCGTCGCCGCATGCGTAGTCGAGGAGGGTGTCGGTGAACCCCTCGACCACGCCTCCTCCGGCCTTGGAGGCGTGGCGGCTCGACGTCCGGAGTGTGTTGCCCGATCTCTCGTCGTCGTGAATCCACGACCACGAATAGCCGGGCAGCCCGCTCCCCCAGCCGGCATAACCCGAGTTGACCAGCAGGTATTCGTTGTAACCCGCGATCGCCACCGCGTTGACGTCGTAATGGCTGTGGCCCTCGTAGCCCATCGCGTTCCACAGGATCCCGCCCATCGCCGCCGGGCGCGCGGCCGCGGACGCCACGGCTTCCATGAAGAAGCCTCCGCCGTCCGGGTAGATCTTGCTGGTTGCGTAAGCGGCCGGTGGGAGCGGCCCGTCGGGAACGACGTAGCTCAGCAGGTTGCCCCGGACCTCCGCCGGAAGGCCGACCGCCGCGTATCGCCCGGCCGTCCGCCCGAACTTCTCCGCGCGATAGAGAGGCGGCTCGTCGTAGGCCCCTCCCCTCTCGGGTTGGATCGCGCAATCGCCGAAGGGAATCGGGCCGCCGAAAACGGCCTCGCCGTGCCCGTAGAGCCATTCATAGAGCCCGATGATGCGCGGGTTGTCGTAGTAACGGCCGTCCACCCCGGTGAACTCCAGCACGTCCATGTACATGTTCTTGACGTATCGGTTGCCCCCGTTCCAGCGCGCCCAGCCGTAACACTCGCCGCCGAGGAAGACTCCGTCCAGACTCAGACCGCTCATGAGACTGTCGTAGTACGCGTCGTCCGGAACCGTTCCGGCCCCCGTGTACACGTTCCAGGTGCCGATCGCCCCCAACCCGGCGGACGACCAATCTCCCGTCCATACCTGGGCGATCTTCGCCTGCATTTTGGTCTCACATGCGGCGACTTCGGCGGCGGTCAGGTGGTTGTAGACGACGTCCAGGGCGAGGGTGAGGTTGAACAGCGCGTGGGCGGGTGGAACCACCGTCCCCCAGTCGGTTCCGAAGGTGAGTTCGTCGACGTGATCGAGGATGGCATCGCGCGCCCGGACGGCGAAGACGCGGGCGTTGGCTCCGTCCAGAATGTAGGCCAGAGCCGAAGCGCTGGAGAAGCGGGTCAGGTTCCTGGCGATCTCGGAGTTGTCCCCTCCCGGGACGTACCCGGCATCGGAGGTCGCGATCGCATCGGCCGTCATGGAGGCCCACGGCTCCGTCGACGCACGGTCGCGCATCGCCTGGAAGGAGCTTCCCCGCAGGATCAGTTTGGGGTGATCGCTGCTGGAGCCGGGCGAGATGCGGATCACCACCTCGTCGACGTCCGTGGCCCCCCGGTCGTCGGTGACCGTCAGCGTGACGGCGTGCGAGCCCACGGCCAGGTAGACCCGCGCCGTGGAACCGGGGCCGCCCGCCAGGACGCTCGTCGCCTCTCTCCACTCGTAACGCACGATGTGGCCGTCCGGGTCGCGGCTCGCGGAGCCGTCCAGGTCGACGAGCTCGGCCCCGTCGGTATCGACATCGACCAGGGGCGACGGGTCGGCTCCGGCATCGGCGAGCGGCGGCTGGTTCGCGCACGCACCGGAACAGGTGCACAGGCCGGCGACACACGAGGCGCCGGTGCCGCAGGCGACCCAGCAGGCTCCGCAATTCAGCGAATCGATGCTCGTGTCGACGCAGGTCGAACCGCACGACACGGTCCCCGACGGACATTGGGCCGCCACGACGTAGAAGTGGATCCTGCCCGCGGGAGGGTCGTCGACGTACACGCTGGCGTCCGTATCGGCGACGGCGTTCGGGGCGTCCATCACGCCGGGCGCCGCCGTGGAGCGGTAGACGCGATAGGTCGGGGTGCCGCCGGTCCACTGCAGCGTGACCGAAGGCGGCGATTGCGTCAGCGTCAGGTCGATTCCGTCCGGCGAACCGGCGAGCGAGAGTTGCGCGCCAAACACGGCAACCGTCAGCATCGAGCACCCGATGCCGGGGAGGGCGCTGCTCGTACGGAGCCGCCGCTTGGGCATGATTCCGCGCCGGTGCGGCATCGGTGGACCTTAAGCGGCGGGAAGCCGGCGATCTATGGGGTGAAACCCCACCCGCACACGGTCCGGCAGGGCCGGTTCGGATTTAGACTCCAAGCGATGGCCACCATCGGGGAACGACTCCGGCACGAGCGCGAAATCCGAAACATGACGATCGCGCAGCTGGGTGAGGCCACCGGCATCGGGGTCGCCTATCTCGAAGCCATGGAACGCGACGACTTCAACGCCCTGCCGGGACGGGCCTTCGGCAAGTTGTACGTGCGCGCCTACGCCGAGGCGCTTCGGTTCGATCCCCAGCCGTTCGTCGACGACTACGATCGCGAGCAACGGCTCGTGCCTCCCGACGGCCGGCCATCCCCCTGGCGGCCGGAGCCGACCGCCGGAAACGAGGAGCCCGACACCGCCCACCTCGCGGCCGCGACGGGTGCTCGAAACTCGAAACGACGCGTCGTCGCCCTGTCGGTGGTCGGTGCCGTCGCGATCGTGGTGGCGGCCTACTTCGGCCTGCGAGAGCCGGGAGCCGATCCGAAGCCGGAGGCGCCGCCCCTCGAGCAGGCCGGCGTTCCCCCGCCGCCTCCACGCCCGCCGAGTCCGACGCCCGTTGCGGAGCGCACCCCCGTTCCGCCGCCCCCCGTCGTTCCCGGTCACCTGAGGGTGACCGAGTCCGGCGTGGGTCGCCGCGTCGACCGCACCAGGCTCGAGGGAGTGACCGACCGCTTCGCGCCGGGCGAGGTCGCGTGGTTCCAGACGCGCGTGCTCGGAGGACGGGGCGGCGAGATCCTCCGCCACGTCTGGATCTTCGACGGCAAGCCCCAGCAGTCGATCACGCTCCGGCTCGGCGGATCGGATTGGCGCACGCACAGCAACAAGACCGTCTACAAGCCCGGGGCGTGGACCGTGGAGGCGCGCGACGAGGCCGGGCGCGTGCTGGCGTCGGCGGAGTTCACCTGCGCCCCCACGGACGAGAGGACGCGGCGCTAGCTCCTGTCGATCGTCAGGTTCGACTGGACGTCGCGCACACCCTTCGTGTCCTTGGTGATCTGGACCGCCTTCTGCCTCTCCGCGTCCGAACCGACCGATCCCGTCAGGTAGACGACCCCGTCACGGGTATCCACGTCGATCCGAAGGCCCTTGACCTGCGGGTCGTCGAGCAGCCGGGTCTTCACGCTCATGGTGATTCCGGTGTCGGTGACCGTTTCTCCGATCGTACGGTCCGTGTCCGGCGCGTCTCCGCTTCCCGAACCCTCCCGGGCCGAGATCATGTCGACGACCTTCACGACGCCCTTCGTCGCCTTCGCCAGCTCGATCGCCCGGTTCTTCGTTGCCTCGCTGTCGACGTTTCCGGTCAGCGTGACGACCCCTTCGTGCGTCTTGACCTCGATCTGCGAGGCCTTGACGGTGTCGTCGGCAACGAAGCTCGACTTCACCTTGGTCGTGATTCCCGTATCGGTCGACGCGCACGCCACGAAGAGGGAAAGCCCCGCGGCGAGGATGGCGAGCGTCGATGGGTTCCGTGAATGCATGATTCCTCCTGTCTTGATAGGCCGGACTTCAGACCTGGAGAGCAGGCTACTTCGCGGCCGTGGCCGGCTCGATGGGGCGAAACCCTACCGGATGCCGGACTCGGTCCACGAGGGGGTCGCGCTGGGGTGTTCACCCCATGGAAGCCCGACCGCCGAGGCGTTCGATTACCCGTCGAAACTCCCAATTGCGCACGGGGGATCGAACGATGAAAAATCCGAGATTTCTCAGGTACGGAACCGTCGCGGCTGCCTTGCTCGGACTCTTCGCGCTGGCGCAGGGAACGCCGGGCGGCCGCGATCGCGCCGTTCGGCCGGCCGCGCGCGACGACGGCCAGCTCCGGCAATACGCCCGGACGCTCGAGTCGGGCCGCCACGTCTTCCGGTACGACACCTTCGGCGACGAGGCGTACTGGGGAGACTCCCTGCAGCTCCATCGTGCGATCGAAGGCGAGCGGTTCGGCGGCGTGGGCGCGGGCGTGAGTCCGAGGACCGCGCTCTCCGTCGGCTTGAAGGTCGACAGGGATGCGCTGCCCCCGTCGCTCCAGAACCAGCTGCGCGCCGGAACCGTGAACCTCGACGATCCCGCCACGACGCTCGCGTTGCTCGAGCTCGATGCCGTCGTCGGCGTCACGGGGTTCTTCGAGTCGGACGGAAGCCTCCGGTCGATCGGCCTGCAGTGCGCCTTCTGCCACTCCACCGTGGACGACTCCCTCGCGCCGGGCATCGGGCGCCGCCTGGACGGATGGGCGAACCGCGATCTCGACGTCGGCGCGATCGTGTCGCTGGCGCCGAACCTGCAGCCGATCGCCGATCTGCTTCAGGTCGACGTGCCCACGGTCAGGACCGTGCTCGCCAGTTGGGGACCCGGACGGTTCGACGCCGTGCTCGACAAGGACGGCAAGGCCTTCCGCCCCGACGGCAAGCAGGCGGGCACGCTCATCCCGCCCTCCTTCGGCCTCGCGGGCATCAACCTGCACACCTGGACCGGATTCGGATCGGTGCCGTACTGGAACGCCTACGTCGCGGCCACCGAGATGCACGGGTCGGGGACCTTCTTCGACGAGCGGCTCGGCGACCCCGTCCAGTACCCGGTCGCGGCCCGCACGGGGTCGTGGAACACCCGGGGTACGCCGGACCTCGTCTCGTCCAAGCTCGCCGCGCTTCACGCCTACCAGTTGGCGCTCGCGGCCCCCGTGCCGCCGGCCGGATCGTTCGACGCTCTCGTCGCCGCCCGCGGCAAGGCGTCGTTCGAGAACAAGGCGCGTTGCGCGACCTGCCACGTGCCTCCGCTGTTCACCGAACCCGGCCACAACCTGCACGCGCCCGAGGAGATCGGCATCGACTCGTTCCAGGCGGATCGCTCCCCCACCCGTTCGTATCGCACCGCGCCACTGGCCGGATTGTGGACGCACCAGAAGGGCGGCTTCTATCACGACGGTCGATTCGCGACGCTCGAGGCGGTGATCGACCACTACGACGCGCACTTCGAGCTCGACCTGACGGACCGGGAGAAGCAGGACCTGAAGCAGTACCTGCTCAGCCTCTAGGTCCGTGTCGACGCCGACGAAGAGAACCTGGGGCCGACGATGAGCACCCTCACGACGCGGGACGGTACGCAGATCGACTACAAGGACTGGGGCGCCGGGCCCCCCGTGGTGTTCAGCCACGGCTGGCCCCTCAGCTCCGACAGCTGGGAGGGCCAGATCGCTGCATCGCCCATGACCGTCGCGGGCACGGCCGTTCCAGCCAGCCCTGGGACGGCAACGACATGGACACCTACGCCGACGATCTCTCCGAGCTCCTCGAGAAACTCGAGCTGACGCGCGCCGTCCTGATCGGCTTTTCCGCAGGGGGCGGCGAGGTGGCGCGTGATGTCGGCCGCCACGGCACCAAGCGCGTGGCCAAGGCCGGTTGATCGCCGGCGGCCCGTTCTTCGGGGCCAACCGGCCCGGCGCCAAGGTCTCGCGGGGCATGATCGACTCGTTCTGGCTGCAGGGGATGCAGGCCGGTCACAAGAACACGCTCGGCTGCATCCGGGCGTTCTCCGAGACGGACTTCACCCCCGACCTCGAGAAGTTCGACGTGCCGACCCTGATCGTGCACGGCGACGACGACCAGATCGTGCCGATCGGTGCCGCTGGCGCTCCGCTCGTCGAAGCTCGTCAGGAACGCGATCCTGAAGGTTTACGCCGGCGTGCCGCACGGCCTCGCCGACACGCACCGGGACGAGCTCAACGCCGACCTGTTGGCGTTCGTGAAGGGCTGACCGCGCATCGTCCACGCCGACGCCGGGTAGGACTTGACCCCATCGCCGCTCTCCGGTGGGTCGCATAACGTGCCGGTGAAGGTCCGCCTCGAACCACGCAAGGGGAGCAGCCATGGGAACCTGGATGGTTATTCTGATCGTCGGAACCGTTCTCGCGGCCGCAGCCGCGGCTGCGTGGGCCGTCATGGGACGGAATCGATCCGCGGACCTCAAGCGCAAGTTCGGCACGGAATACGACCGTGCCGTGCAGGCCTCCGGCAGCCGAAGCCGTGGCGAAGCCGATCTGGCATCGCGGACGAAGCGGGTGGGGACACTCGACATCCGACCGCTGTCCGCCGGAGATCATGACCGGTTCGCCGAACGGTGGCGCTCGGTGCAGGCCTCCTTCGTCGACAACCCGGCCGCCGCGGCGTCGGACGCCGAGAAGCTCGTGGAGGAAGTCATGCGCGCCCGCGGTTACCCCATCGGTGACTTCGATCAGCGAGCCGCCGACCTCTCCGTCGACCATCCGCGCTTCGTGGAGAACTACCGGCACGCTCGCGACATCGCCCTCGCCGGCCAGCGGGGAACGGCGAAGACCGAGGACCTTCGGCAGGCCACGGTCCATTACCGGGCCCTGTTCGAGGATCTGCTCGACACGACCGAACGAAAGCTCGTGGCGGTGGGACGATGATCACCGAGATCGGCCCCAGCGAGGCGCCGCAGAGCATCGCCCTGATGGCGAGCGACGAGGAAGAGACGTTCCGCGCGACGTGGAAGACCATCCAGACGGGCTTCATCGACGAGCCGAGCCGCGCGGTCAAGGACGCGGACGCCCTCGTGGCCGAGGTGATGGCGCGGCTCGCAGAGGGATTCGCGAGAGAGCGGACGAAGCTCGAGGAACAGTGGGCGCGGAAGGAAGAGGTCTCGACCGAGGATCTGAGGCTCCTCCTGCAGCGTTATCGGTCGTTCTTCGATCGCCTGCTCGGTGCGCGGGCACCGGCGCAGGGTTGATCGGAGAGGCGCCGCCACCCGTACTTTTCCACGCTGCTGCGGTCGACGATCCGGTCGCGCGGACTCCGGCTTGGTCGTACCTTATAGGTGTCGAAGGTGCTTGGGCCCGGCTCTCGCCGCCGCGCGGCGGAAGGGAGACGAGCAACGGAGTCCGACCGTGCCCAGGACGGCGTTCTTCGCCGGAGCCGCGTGCCTGGTGGCCGTATCCGCGGCCGCCGCGGCGACCTTCACGGTCAACACCACGTCGGACCACACGGACGCCCTCCCGGGGGACGGCACCTGCGAGACCGCGACGGGTAACGGCCTCTGCTCGCTCCGGGCCGCGATCCTCGAGGCGAACGCGTTGGCCGGTCCCGACACCGTCCTCGTCCCCGCGGGAACCTACGCGCTCGGGATCGCGGGTGACCTGGAAAACGCCGGGCTCACCGGGGACCTCGATATCACCGACAGCGTGACGATCCGGGGCGCCGGTCGCTCGAGCACGATCCTGGACGGGATGGGGCTCGACCGCGTCCTCGACGTAGTCCCCGGCGGTCTCCCCCTCACCGTGGAGATCTCCCGCCTGACGATTCAAGGCGGAACACCGCTGCGGGACGAGCCGATCGGCGGCAACGTCGGCGGAGGGGGAGGAGTCCTCGTGCGCGGCGGCGCCGTCCGGCTCGCCGACGCGACCCTTCGGGACAACCGGATCGACGCCCTCGTCGCGGCGGGGGGCGGCGTCCACAACAACGGCGACCTCACGCTGACCCGCTGCGTCCTGACCGGGAACCGCGCCTACTACGGAGGCGGCGTCCACAACCTGGGCGGGTTGACGCTGACGGGTACGGCCGTCGCCGGCAATACCGCGTTCGGGTCCGTCGGCAGCGGCGGCGGCATCTACAACGGCGCCGTCGCGACGATCGCGAACTCCACGATCGGCGGGAACACGGCGTCCTCGGGGAATTGCGGCGGCATCCAGAACCTCAGCCTGCTCGGGCTGGCGAACGCCACGCTCGCGGGGAACGAGGCCTTCCGCTTCGGCGGGGCGCTCTGCAACCAGGGGACGATGGAGATCCGGAACACGATCCTCGCCGACAACCGGGCGTCGGGAGCCGCCGACAACTGTCGCCTGTTCAGCGGAACCGTCGAGAGCGTGGGATACAACCTCGAGGATCTCGATACCTGCGGGCTGGCGGGCGTCGGGGACCAGGTGACCACGAATCCCGTCCTCGGTCCGCTCCAGGACAACGGCGGCTCGACCCTCGTCCGGCCGCTCCTCGACGGGAGCCCAGCGATCGACGCCGGGAATCCCGACGGCTGCGTGGACATCACCGCCGTTCCGTCGAACCTGGCCACCGACCAGCGGGGCGTCCCGCGCCCACTCGACGGCGACCAGGACCTGGTCGCGCGCTGCGACGTCGGCGCGCACGAGTTCGATCGCCACGACGTCTGGGGCGTCGCGGCGGCGTCCGATCCCTTCACGCTGACATGGCAGGCCTTGCCCGGAGCCTCGGGCTACCTCGTCTACCGGGGGAACATGGCCGCGCTTCGATCGGGGAGCTACGGCGAGTGTGTCACGACCGGCGGGGACCTGACGGTCACGAAGCTCGAGGACGCCGAGATCCCGCCCGCGGGGGACTTCTTCTTCTATCTCGTGGCGGCGCGCGTCGACGGCGAGGAGTGGACGATCGGATTCGAGTCGTCGGGTCGGGAACGGAGCCTCGAGCCGTCGGCGCGGTGTCCTTAGCGCAAGGGCGGCTCGCGCCGGCGGAGCTCGGACGTTCCGGATGTGGCCGGGCGTATCGGCGGCCGGGACGAACGGCGTCCCGGCCATCCGATTCCGCGGGGTGGGTCTACGGCTTCAGATCGACGCGTCGGCCGACGCTCGGAACGCCCTTCTTGTCCACGACGAAGAGGAGGTACACGCCGGGGACGGCCTGCCCCTGGAATCTCGGCGTGGTCACCCGAACGTTGCCGGCCGGACCCGCCTTCGTGAATCCCAGCTTCACGTACCGATCGCCCGTCGTCAGGCTGTGGGTGTTGTGATCGCTGCGGAGGAGGACCACCGAGCCGATTTCGTCCGCGCGCCCCGCGATCGTGAGATCGAAGTGGCCCGCGTAGCCGATCGCCTCCGGGGCGTCGACGATCCGGGGCCGTGAGGAACGTCCGCCGCCCTTCTGGAACAGGTACGCCGGCGAGAAGATCTGGCCGACGGGAACGCCCAGGTCGGGATCGCCCCGCGGAAGGATGCCGGCATACGAGGACGTCAGCGGGAACGCCGGGTCGTCCGGCCGCACCAGGGCCTCGCGATTCTCCCCGGCGAAGAACACGGTCGCATCCGGCAGCAGCGTCGCGGTTCCGTGCAGTCCTCGCGAGACCGTCGACTTGGCCAGCTTCGTCACCGATCCGGTCGCGGGGTCGAACATCTGGAAGTGATGGCCCTCTCGTTCCTCGAAGGTGCACGGCCTCCCGTCGACGACACATCCGGGAGAGCGGTTCACCCCGTGTCCGATCAGCACCTTGCCGTCCGGCAGGAGGACCGCCTTCGTCGTCGAGAGCGGTTGCAGGATGTCGCCGACCTTCCGCCATCGCGGGTCGGGCTCGGTGAAGTCGATCTTCTCGACGGTCCCGGTCTGATTACCGCTCGCATCGACCCCCGAGATCATGAACCACCGGTGCGCAACGGTGTTGCCGTCGCCGTCGAGCTCGACCAGGCTCGCGCTCGGACAGCAGTAGGGCCGGACTTCGAGCGCCTTGTCCACGAACGTCCAGTGGTTCTTCGCGGGAACGTCCCGATCGGGGTCCCGGAGCGCTCCCAGGACGTCCAGGCACCAGGTGTTCCCGTCGGTGAAGCGGGGCGTGCCTCCCCCGACGCCGAACCGCGCGCCTCCCTTCTGTCGTTCGCCCCGCGCGTTGCGGTAGGCCGGGGTTCCCGCGGCGTCCTCGTTCTCGATCGAGCCGTAGTGGATCTCCCCGTTGAACGTGCAGACTTTCCAATCGTCCTGCCCCGGTCCCGTCTGGACGACCTCCATCTGCGGATAGAGAGGGAAGGCCATCCGGGCGTTCTCGAGCGAGATGCTCCGGTCGGTCTTCGGGTCGTAGACCTCCGGAACCACGATGTTCACGCGGCTTGCGGTGAACGCCGTATCGCTCTGCGTCTGGTTGCTTCGGCCCTTCGCGGCGCGATCCGGATCCGGCGGCACGGTCCCGTCCTGGTCGAACCCGCCGAGGATCAGCACCAGATCGTTCGGCAGCGGAGCCGCCGACGGATACCAGCGCGCATACTCCAGATCGGAGGGGTCGGACGGCTGCGTGCTCTGCGGATTCCGCGGATCGCAGTTCGGGTAGAACGGGGCGTTCGGGTCGCTCGCGAACAACCCGGTGCCGAACGGATCCCGACGCCAGTTCGCGAGGTCGCACGGCTCCGTCCGCCGGACCCAGGTTTCGGTCTCCGGGTCGAACACGTTGACCTTGTACAACCCGTTGTTGCTCTGCATGTCGTGACCGCCGAAAACGTAGACGCGTCCGTCGGAGAGGGTCACGCGTGCGTTGCAGTAGGTGTTGTAGAACATGCCCTTGGAGTAGCCGTTCTCCTGGAAGGCGGCACGGTTCAGCTCGAAGTCCTTCTCGTCGAGAAGCGCCGTGTGGTACTTGCTCTGGTTCCGGAATGCGGCGGGGTGGCCGATGTCGAACAGGAGCTGCCGTTCCATCGTGCGGTTGGCGACGATGCGCGTCGGCACGCTCTGGGACAGTCCCTGCCGCATCGTGTAGCCGCCGTAGGTCAGCCGCTGGAACGAGTCGTCGGGCACGCAGAGGGGGCGGGGGTCCACCGCCGTGCAGTCGGTCGGCCGGAGCCCGAGGAACGGCGCGGACGGCGAATCGAAGCCGTGCAGGACATCCCTCAGCGCCGTGTTGAACTGGTTGCCCGCGGTTGTCAACGCGCCCCGCTGGATGGCCAGGTCGACCAGTGCCGGATCGGCCATGTCGTTGACGGAGTACTGCGGGAACCTCGCGTGGAAGAGGATCTTCGGGTTCTGCGAGCCCTTCTTCCAGACCAGTCCCATGTGGACCGCCTCGGCGCTCTGCATGGGGATCAGAGGGGAAACCTGGCCGCACGTCGCCGGCGGACAATCGGCGTTGGGGTCCGGAAAGTTGGACTGCGCCGACGTGTCCGGCCACAGTCCGAGGGAGAGGCACGCCAGCGTGCAGAGGCCCTCGGCCACGCACGCGACGGGGTTGCGCTTCGAACGGTTCATCGTCCACCTCCTTGGTTGCTTCGGTCTTGCTCGGCGCCTTCGCCGCGGGGGACACCAGGGGCGCCCGCATCGGGATGCCTCGGGTCTACCGATGAGGGCCATGGAGTCGACGATTCCGACTGTACGTGACTTCGACCGCGACTTCGGGCGAGCGCGGGACGGTTCTTGCTTCTACGCCCGGCCGTCCCCGGGAGACGGGGCTGCACGCGGACGGCGGGCGTCCCGCGCCCGCTCGATGGCGAGGTACGGACGATCGGATTCGAGTCGTCGGTTCGGGAACGCAGCCTCGAGCCGTCGGCACGCTGTCCCTGGCCTCACCCTCCCGGCGCGGTCCTCCCCCGCCACCCGAACGGCCGGCCGGTGTCAGCAGCGAAGCTCGGGGAGGATTCCCGCGTCGGCCAGCCGCGCGATCTCGCGCCGTATCGAACCGCGCTCGTCGTCCGACGCCGGCAGGAGCGGCGGACGGGGAGAACCTCCGTGCAGGCCACGGACCTCCATCGCCGCCTTGATGCCCGGGACTCCCGCGGCGTCCACGATGAGGCGGCCCGATTCGGCGACGGCCGACTGCAGCGTCCGCGCGCGCTCGAGATCTCCCGCGACGTGCGCGCGATGGAGGGCCACGAGGGGCTCGGGAAGGACGTCCGCGGCCGCGAGCACGCCGCCCACGGCGCCGGCGGCGAGCGCAGGCTCGAAGATCGAAACGCTTCCGCAAAGGACACGAAAGCTCGCGGGGACTCGAGCCAGAAGCTCCCGCAGCTTCGCGAGATCGCCGGAGCTGTCCTTCAGCCCCGCCACGTTGGGGTGCTTCGCGAGCGTTTCCGCGACGGAGGCGGGGAGCTCCAGCCCCGTGAACTTGGGGACGTTGTAGAGGAGGATCGGGATGGGCGACGCGTCGGCGACCGCCTCGAAGTGGCGCCGGAGCGCCCCTTCGGTCATCCGGGACCTGAAGTAGAACGGGGTGATCACGAGCGCCAGGTCGGCGCCGCAGTCGGCGGCGGAAGCGGCGAGGCGGATCGTGGCTTCCGTGCTCTCGAGACCCACGCCGGCCATGAGGATCCGGCCTCGGGGCACCGCCCGCCGCGCCGCGCGCAGGACTTCGAGTTTCTCGTTCTCCTCGAGATAGGCGGCCTCGCCGGTCGAACCGAGCAGGAGATAACCCGCCGCTCCGTGAACCTCGTACCGCGCGAGATTCCCGGCGAGCGCCCCGGCGTCGACGCGTCCCCGACCGTCGAACGGCGTCGTGACCGGAGGAAAGACACCCGAGAGGTTCATGCCGAGCCTTCCTCCATCAGAGCACCATCGTCTCGTGGATCGTCTCGCCCCGGGCGAAGCGCCCGGCGGAGAGCGAGGAGATGTCGACCGAGGTCGCTCGCCCGGTGGAGATCCACTCCGCGATCGCCTCTCCCGTCGCGGGAGCGTGCATGATGCCGTGACCGGAGAACCCCGTGGCGAGGAAGAACCCGGGGACGCCGTCCGCCTCTCCCAGCACGGCGTGGTGGTCCGGGGTGACCTCGTACAGGCCGGCCCAGCTTCGTCGCAGGTCGAGCCCCGCTGCGGCGACGCGCGGGAATCGGCGCTCGAACGGCGCGGCGAACCGCTCGGGGAACGCGGGATCGAACGTCGTCACGAAGCCCGGCGGCTCGTCGGGGTTCGAGTAGGCGACGAGGACACGGTCCCCTTCCCTCCGGATCAGGATCCCGGTGTCCGCGTCGATCGTCATGGGAATCACGCGGGGGAGATCGGGGCACGGCCCGGTCATCAGGAGGTGCCGGCGCACCGGGACGACCGGAAGTTCCACGCCGGCGAGGGCGGCAACCCCGGCCGACCACGCGCCCGCCGCATTCACGACGACGCCGGCTTCGTGCACGCCGGCCGTGGTGGTCACGACGAACGATCCCGCCGTCGTGCGTTCGATCGCCGAGACCCCGGCGGAGCAGACGACCGCAACACCGGCGCGCGCGGCTTCCCGGAGGAAGAACCCGGCGAGCGCTCCCGGATCGATGAACCCGTCGCGCGCCCCGAAGGTCCCGCCGACCAGATCGGAACCCTCGACGTAAGGCGCCCGCCGGCGCGCTTCGTCGCCGTCCAGGAGATCGACCGTCACGCCGAGCGACCGCTGGAAGGCGACCGCCTTCTCGATCGCCGCGAGGCGCTCCCGGCTCGCCGTCAGGAAGAGATAGCCGGCCTTGCGGTAGACGGGCGGCTCGCCGATCTCGGGGGCCAGGGCGTCCAGGATCTCCATCGACCGGAGCGACATCGAGACGTTCACCGTGGTCGTGAACTGCGCCCGGATCCCGCCGTTCGCCTTGGACGTCGACCCGGTTCCGGGAACCTGCTCGCGCTCGACGATCGCGACGCGCGTGACGCCACGCCGCGTCAGGTGGAATGCGATGCTGCAGCCGACGACGCCGGCTCCGACGATCAGCACATCGTGGCGCGGGATCCCGGCACGTTCACCTGCGCGAGTTTCACGTCGTCCTTCCGCACGCATCCTATCCGCGAAGCCGCGACCGCGGAAGCACGCTCACGCCCGCGACGGAGGGTGCGAAGCCTCCCGATCACGGAGTGAGGATCTCGCCACGCGGTCCGTTCAGCGATCGGTGGAAAACGCCGGCGCCTGCGTTCGCAGAGGCGTTCGCGGATCTCGGCACCTTGGCATCAGTCGACCAAACGCCGTTTACGAATCGCGTCGCCATACTTACGGTCGAACGCCTTCGCATAGCCGCTCAGGGCCGTCAGCGCCTCTTGCTCGTGAAGCGCTCGACCCGCTTCAAGGCCGGCCTCGGGTAGGCCCCGCACCGGCTGCAAAAACCGCTGGTCGCCCTCGCCAAAGCTGAGCAGGTCGACGTTGATGCCAGGTACCGAGACGAACTCCACCTGTCGGGATGTCATGTCCGATACCGTTGTCCGGCCTCCTGTTGGAGTCTCACTCGGCAACGCGGGCGGACTCTTCATCTGCTCTAGGAGACTCGCGTAGTACCGATACCCGACGCTGGCAATCCGCCATCCCTCCGCTTGCTGCGCAACCACGATCGCCGACCTTGGCGTCTGCCCGACGATCACGGGGTAGACGAGTTGCAGGGGTCCATCGAACAGCTGCGCTAGCGGCACTCCTGGCTGATACTCGAGCAGTTTGCTGTAGCTAACGGTGCGAAGCGGCACCGGTGCCCCCAGAACCGCGGAGCGGGCCTCCTCGGGAGACGCGAACCCCATGGCGCCGAAGTTCTCGGCGGTTACGAGCGCCGGTAACGCCTCCATCGCTTTTCTGGCTGCGTCGTCCTGACTCTTCATCAGGTTCTGACCGGACGCTCCCGGTGCCGAGCTCGATCCCGGTTCCTGTCTTCCACAGGACACCACCAGCACCGTGACCACGACGATTGCAGTGGTCTGCAACCTGCGGCGAACGCTCATAGGCATGGCGCTACCTCCCTCTACCCCTTCCACGTGATGTCGTAGTTGGTCTCCCAGTGATCTGTGGCGCCGGAATCGCTGTACTCCTCGTAGGTCACCACCCTGGTCGCACCGGCACACGGGGCCCATGGGTCGACGAGGGCGACATACCTGATGCCTCCCACTTCGAAATAGCCGTTGATGACGACGACATGACCCACGCCGCCCGACTTCGGCCCGTAGGCGTAGGACATCGGCTTCTTCTTGCAGTAGATCTGCGTTCGTATGTCGTCCCACGACAGTGGCGTGCCGCTGGCCGTGGCGGAGAAGTTGCTCTCCGCGAACATCGTCCATCCGGGCGAGTTACACGCATCGGTCTTCCGACATGTCGTGTCGGTCGGCTCGTCGTCACAGCAGTCCGTCCTGCCGAATCTCTCATTGGCCAAGTCGCATTGCGTTCGACCGTGGCCGAGAAATGACGTGATCATCTGTGTCGTCGCCGCCCAGCACCAGTTGTTCGTCTCCTGCGCACGAAGTGTGACCGGCTGTGAGCCGATCGTCGCGTTGGGCTGACAGCACCCGTATTGGAATGACAGGTTCAGAGGGAAGACTAGCCAGAAGAGCACCCACCACCGCGCCCTCACGTTCTCGGAGTTCATGCATCCTCCCTTGGGTTCCTGAGTCTCTTGGGTGATCTCGCCTTGCTTGGATTTTCGGCGCTTCGTCGGCCTACATGTAGCACGGGACGCGCCTCCTCTTCGGCGACCCGAGATCGCCGCATTGGTCGTTGCCAACTTCATCGAGCGCACTCCAGCAGTGCGACCGTGTCCGGACCGTGCGAGCCAGTGCACGTGCATCCGCGGAGCTCCGCGGACAGCCCGCCTTCCGTACGGCGCCATCCCCTCACAGCGACCGGTGAGATCTCCCGCTGCTCTGCTGCCGCCACCGGTGCCCGCGCGGGTGCGTCCCATCTGCGAGCGTCGAGCCGTCTTGCTGGTGTTGCCCGGCGCCTCTCAGCAGCCAGCGCGCCACGGCCAATCCCCTCAAAGGCGTGGGTAACGCTAAGGAACCAATACCGGTGCGGTCGATCGGTTGGCTGGTTTTTTTTCTGGGAGCGGGAGCAACGCTCGGTCTGCTGCGGCTGTCGATCCTCGAACGATGGGAAGCCGCGATCGTCACCGGGACGGGAATCCGCTTGTCGTGTGCGCGGCCCGGGCTACCCAACGAAATCCGGCGGATCCGCCACCGAGGCCGATCCCGCCCGCGATCTCCCCGCCCCGAACACGTCGGTTAGGCCCAACTCGCACGGGCCGCGACCTCGAGGATCGCGTCGGCGAGCTCTTCGGGAACTTCCTCCTGCAGGAAGTGGCCGGCGTTCGTTCGCACGACCTTCGCGTCGGGCCGGATCCGCACGAGGTGCTTGATCACCGTGCCCAGGACCGGATCGCGATCGCCCCACACGATGTGGACGGGAACCTGCGCGGTGCGGAACAGCTCGTCGGCGACCTGGAGTCCTCCGATCGACGGGTGCGTCAGCGAGTCGGGCACCATGCGGGCGAGGGCCAGCGGGGCGGATCGATCCGCGCGCCTGGCGAGCGGCCATCGGTAGGCCTTCGCGACCTCGCCGCGGATGCTCGAGCGATCGCCCTGCGCGCGGTGCAGCGCGTCGAGTGGAAAGCGGAGGTACTCGAACAGCACGTTGCTCGCGATCGGCAACTGCGCCAGACGATGGAACAGCGTCGGCTTGAAATCCGGCCTTGGCGGCGACAACCCCGTGTTGCCGACGACGAGCCCGCGCAGCCGCTCCCTGCGCTTGGACATCGCGACGAGCCCGATCGGCCCGCCCCAGTCTTGAACCACGAGCACGAGCGGTCCCGGTACGACGCGATCGATCACTTCGCCGAGCCACTCGGCGTGCTGGAGCAGCGAGTGCGCGGCCTTGTTCGGCTTGCTCGAGAGCCCGAGCCCGATCAGATCGGGCGCGACGAGCCGCAGCCTGTCCCCACCGGGCCGTGCGCGCACCGCT
>DASVAW010000035.1 GCA_036376135.1 Candidatus Polarisedimenticolaceae bacterium
TCGACTTCGCCGGCGGCGTCGTGCGCGTCTTCGGGAAAGGTCGCAAGGAGCGTCTCGTGCCCTTCGGCTCTAAGGCGCGCGAGGCGCTCTCGCGGTGGCTCGAGACCTCCTCGGCCTGGCGGCACGCGGGGTCGCCCGCGCCCGAGGCCCTCTTCCTGAACTTCCGCGAGGGCGGGCGCCTCACCGACCGCAGCGTGCGGCGGATCCTCGACCGGCGCCTTCGCGAGGCGGCGATCCTCGCGAAGCTCTCGCCGCACGCGCTGCGGCACACCTTCGCCACGCACATGCTCGGAGCGGGGGCCGACCTCCGCGCGATCCAGGAGCTGCTCGGCCACGCCTCGCTCTCCACGACGCAGCGCTACACGCACGTCGACGTCGACGCGTTGATGCGCGTCTACGACGCCGCGCACCCGCGCGCGCACAAGATCCCGGAGAAGTCATGAACCCGTTCGAGCGCGTCGCGATCGAGGCGGCGCACGCCGGGGGCGCCGTGCTGCGCCGGCGCTTCCGCGAGCCCGCCGCGCTTCGCGTCGAGACCAAGGGGCTGCACGACTACGTGACCGAGGTCGACCGCGAGGCGGAGCGCGCGGTGATCGGCGTGATCCGCGCGAGGTTCCCCGACCACGGCGTGCTCGCCGAGGAAGGGTCCGGGTACGAGCGGGCCCCGGGGTGGCGGTGGATCGTCGATCCGCTCGACGGGACGACGAACTTCATCCACGGGGTCGGGACGTTCTGCGTCTCGGTCGCGCTCGAGGGGCCCGAGGGGCTCGTCGCCGGAGCGGTGTTCGATCCGCTCCACGAGGAGACGTTTCATGCCGCCGTCGGCGCGGGTGCGCGACGGAACGACGCGTCGATCGCGTGCAGCCGCCCTGCCGACCTGCACGACGCGCTGATCGCGACGGGGTTCCCGTTCCGCGAGCTGACGCGGCTCCCGTCGTACCTGCGTGCCTTCGAGCGGTTCGTCCGTTCGACGTCGGGGATCCGGCGCGCCGGCTCCGCGGCGCTCGACCTCGTCTACACCGCGTGTGGCCGCTACGACGGGTTCTGGGAGATCGGCCTGTCGCCGTGGGACATCGCGGCCGGAGCATTGATCGTCCGCGAGGCCGGAGGCCGCGCCACCGACGTGCGCGGCGGCTGCGACTTCCTGAAGGAAGGCTCGATCTGCGCCGGCGGCCCCACGATCCACGACGCCATGCTCGCGATCACCCGCGAACTCGGATAGGAAAAGGGGTCAGGCCCCTTTTTCTTGCACAAACGTTATCCCGAGGACTTTTGAACAAAAAGGGGCCTGACCCCTTTTCCTACAGGTGTGCCACCGAGTTGGCGTAGTACTCGAGCAGCCGCCGCTCCCCGTCGCGCACGCGGAACCCGTCCCCGACCTCCTCGACGACGCGCCGCAACACGAGCATGCGCAGGCCCACCGCGATCGCGTAGTCGTGGTCGTCCCTCGGGACGTAGACGTGCGCCCCCGACGCCTCGAGCTCGCGTTGCCGCGCCGAAGCCGCGGCGCGCAGCTCGACGCCGCTCCAGACGCGATCGACGTCGGAGGCGAGCGCCGAGGCAACGAGCGCCACCGGGGTGACCGGGACGTACGTCCCCACGCGCCGCATGACCTCCGACCCGAACTCCCCGATGCGCGCCATCCGCGCGTCGGCGTCGAGACCGCGGAACTCGACCCCGCGCTCGCGGCACCAGGCCCGCAGCGAGAGCGGCGTGCCGAAGTTGACGCACGCGTACCCGAACCGGTACCAGCGCCCCATGACGAGCAGCTTGAGGTTGCGCAGGACGAACGCCCCTGCCCCCGCGACCGCCCCGGCGAACCCGGGCCTGCGCGCCTCCGGGTCCGCCGCGAGCAGCTGCGTCCGGTCTTCGAAGACTCGGTCGTAGTTGATCCCGACGGGGACGAAGACGACGTCCCGCTCGGCGCGCGCGTCGAACGGCCGCAGCATGTAGCCGAGCAGCCCCAGCCTCGGCGGCCCGAGCGTTCCGTCGCGGGTCAGCCCGCCTTCGGGAAAGATCGCCTGGACGACCCCCGCCTCCGCCGCGATCTGCACCCACCGCTCGAGCACGCGACGGTAGAGCGCGTCGTTCGAGTTCCGGCGCACGAAATACGCTCCCATCGCGCGGATGAGCGTCTGCAGCGGCCAGATCCTGGCCCACTCCCCGACCGCGTAACTGAGGGCGGTCCGGTCCGCCGCGAGGTACGCGACGAGCACGTAGTCCATGTTCGATCGGTGGTTCATCACGAACACGACGCTCGCGTCGCGCGGGATCCTCGACAACCCGTCGTCATCCGCGTAGCCGATGCGCACGCGGTAGAGGAACTTCGCGACGCTTCTCGCGACCCAGTACCCCGCGCGGAAATAGGCGTACGCGCTGAACGACGGCACGATCTCGCCGGCGTAGCGACGGACGCGCGCGAGGAGGACGTCGCGCGGCGTGCGCGTCTCGCGCGCCTGCGCCTCCACCGCCTCCAGCACCTTCGGATCGTGCGCGAGGCGATCGACGAGCACCTCGCGCCGCGTCGTCTTGAACGGATCCAGGCGCAGGTGCAGCCGGCGATTCAGCTCGTCCACGGCGCGCTGGAGGCGGCGACCCAGCCACCAGCGCACGCCCGGAAGCAACAGGCGATCGAGGACCGCGACCGCCGACAACACGAAGAGCAGGACCGCGAGCCAGACGGGAAGCGTCATCGCCCGGATGCTAAGCCCTCGGGACCGCCGCGCCGCGAACTGATATTTGCAGCGTGTCCCCCGTCAATTTCGGACGGGCGCAGACCCGCGTACATTGCCGACGTCATGAGCGTGCAGATCAGCTATTGGACGCCTCCTTCGGACTTCGTGGCGCGTGCCCGGGCGTACGTCGACCAGACCGGCCTGCCCCTTCTCCCCCGGGAAGACCGCCCGCGCCGTCTCGGCGGATCGCTCGTTTTCGAGCGCTGGCGCGGCCAGTTCCTCCTCCACGACGACGATCCCCAGGAAACCGTCGTGCGCGCCAGAGCCAATCGCTTCAATTATTCAAACTACGACCGCGCCGCGGGGCGGATGCTCCGCTTCGCGCCGATCGAGTTCGTCGATCCCGACACCGGCGAATCGATCGGCCGCCTTCAGATGGTCGTGCAACCCGGGGACCGCGACCGTTACACCGCCGTCGTCTCCTCCGCGCTCGCCGCGTCGTGCCTCGCCGAGTTCCTGCGGACGAACGGCGAGGACTGGGGGTTCCGGCTCGCGGCCTGACTAGAAGGTGGCGCAGGCGGAAGGGTTCCCCGACGCGAGCCCGCGGCGCAGCCACTCCACCCGCTGGTCCGACGATCCGTGGGTGAACGAGTCGGGCTGGACCTCCCCGCGACCGAGGCGCTGGAGGCGATCGTCGCCGATCGCCGCCGCAGCCCGCAGTCCCTCCTCGAAGTCCCCCGGCTCGATCAACCCCCGCTCCTGCGCGTGGTGCCCCCAAACGCCGGCGTAGCAGTCGGCCTGCAGCTCGAGGCGCACGCTCCAGGCGTTCGCCTCCTCCCGCGAGGGCGCCGCCCTTTGCCGCTCGCGCACCGCGTCCGAAGTCCCCGCGAGGTTCTGCACGTGGTGCCCGATCTCGTGCGCGATGACGTAGGCCCCCGCGAAATCGCCGGGAGCGCCGAAACGGCGGGACAACTCGTCGAAGAACGAAAGGTCGAGGTACACCTTCCGATCGGGGGGGCAGTAGAACGGCCCGACCGACGCCGACGCCCGACCGCAGGCGGACTGCACCGCGTGCGTGAACAACACGAGGGTGGGTTCTTCGTAGCGACCGCCCGTCCCGGCGAAGAGCTCGCCCCAGGTCGTCTCGGTGTCCGCGAGGACGACCGAGGCGAACCGCCCGAGCTCGTCCTCCGGCGCTCCGATCGGTCCCGCCGGGGAATCCGCAGGCGCCGTTTCGGAGACTTCGCCGAGCAGCGAAAGCAGTTCCCCGGGGTCCGCGCCGGTCAGCCAGGCGATCCCGAGGACGAGGATCAATCCGCCGCACCCGAGGGCCGGCATCCCGCCGGGGAGGCGCGCTCCCCGGCGATCCTCGACGTTGACGCTCCCGCGACGGCCGGCCAGACGCATGATCGATGGATCTTCACGCCGTCAGCGCTCCTCGACACCTTCTTTCTCCGCCGGCAGCGTCGCGAGGATGACG
>DASVAW010000036.1 GCA_036376135.1 Candidatus Polarisedimenticolaceae bacterium
GCTCCTCCGCGAGGATCGGAGCCCCGACGACACCGGTCGTGCGCTTCGTCCTCGTGACTTCGGTTCGCGCCGAGGTTAAAGCACGCGCCCGGGGCGCATCCCGCGCAGAACTACCGCTCGGGATTAAGCAAAACTACGCAAGCATCGCCGCGCGTCGGTCATGCGGTGGCGACGGAGCAGCGAGTACGGCTGCCCGCGGGTCAGGCCGAGCAGTCTCGCCGCTTCCGACTTGTTGTTGCGCGCCCGCGTGAGCGCCGTGCGGAAGGGCGACCGGACGGTCGCGGACGACGGGGGCCTCTGCACCCTTCCCCTCGGATCGGAGGAAGTCCGGATCGGCCGGATGGGCGGTCAACCCGAGACCGGCATCACCCAGATGTCCATCGAGCGGCCGCGACGCCGGGTGAAGGCGATCCGCGTCCCGTCGGGGGACCACACCGCGCGTGCGTCCTCGCCCGTGGCCATGCCGTCGGTGAGCGC
The DNA here is from genome assembly GCA_036376135.1 of Candidatus Polarisedimenticolaceae bacterium. Taxonomy (NCBI): domain Bacteria; kingdom Pseudomonadati; phylum Acidobacteriota; class Candidatus Polarisedimenticolia; order Candidatus Polarisedimenticolales; family Candidatus Polarisedimenticolaceae; species Candidatus Polarisedimenticolaceae bacterium. The sequence goes on from DASVAW010000036.1 coordinate 478, forward strand.
CCGCAGCTCCGTGCCGTCCACGTTCACCACGTAGACGACCATCACCCCGGTGCGGTTGGACGAGAAGAGGATGCGCCGTCCGTCCGGAGAGAAGCTCGGCCAGCCCTCGTTGGCGTGAGGGCTGGCCGAGAGATTCGTCCCCTCGCGCAGGTCCGCACCCGACAGCAGGATGTCGTCGTTGCCGTTCTGGAACCCGCGCAGGAAGACGACGCCTTTCCCGTCCGGGGAGAACGTCGCGCACGTCTCGTCCTCGCGCGTCTCGGTCAGGCGGGTGACGCCCGTGCCGTCGGCGTTCATGACGTAGACGTCGAACGCGCGGGGGTCGTCGCGCAGGGAGTTGAACACGATCTTCGCCCCGTCCGGCGACCAGTGCGGGTGGATGTCCCGCGCCGGGTGCTGCGTCACGGCGCGAACCCCGCCGCCGTCGGCGTGCATCAGGTAGATCTCGTCGTTCCCCGACATGGCGGAGTAGAAGACGATCCTCGATCCGTCGGGGGAGAACGACGGGTTCCGGCAGTCGGAGAGGGTCGGCGTCAGGTCGCGGACGCCGGAGCCGTCCGGGTTCATCAGGTACAGGTGCCACTCCCCGGTGCGGTTCGACTGGAAGACGATCTTCGAGCCGTCGGGGGACCACGCGGGGAACGCGTTCTCGATTCCGGTGATCGGCTGGGGGGCGCCCGTTCCGATCTGGGCGCCGACGGCGAGCAGGAGTCCGGCGAGTGCGAGCATCAGGGCACCTCCGATCGGGCCTCTTATCACCGATCCGACCGCTCCGGACGGTCGATGCCGTGAGAACGCCCGACGGAGAGTAGGATCCGCGCGTGACGCCGCCACCCTCCGCCCCGACGGGGACCTTCGGCCCGATGGAGAGGGACCTTCGCGCCCTCGCCGTCGGGATCGTGCCCGAGATCGCCCGCCTCGACGACGCGGGTTGGCGCGCGGTGGCGACGGTCGTGGAGGAGGCGCTCGCCTCGCGCCCCGCCCCCCTGCGTCGCAAGCTCCTCCTCTTCGTTCGGGTGCTGGGGTGGATTTCCGTCGCACGGTACGCAGCGCGGCCCGCGTCCCTCGACGCGGTCCGCCTCGGTCGGCTGCTCGCCTCCGTCGAGCGCTCGCGCCTGCTCCTGCTCCGTCGCGGATTCTGGGGGCTTCGCACCCTCGTGTTCATGGGGTATTGGACGCGGCCGGAATCGGCGGCGGCGATCGGCTACCGGGCCCGGCCCGAGGGCTGGGAGGCGCGCCGGTGAACGAGCGGGATTACGACGTCGTCGTCGTCGGCTCCGGCGCCGGCGGTGGCACCGTGGCGCAGGCCCTGGCGCCGATGGTCGCCGACGGGCTGCGCGTTGCGCTCTTCGAGAAGGGACCGCGCCTGCGCGACGACGAGTTCACCGGGCGCGAGATCGAGATGGCGTCCGCGCTCTACGAGGACGGCGGCGGCTTCCTGACCGCCGACGGGACGCTGACCCTCGCCCTGGGCTCGGCGTACGGCGGCTCCACGGTCGTCTACACCGGAACGTCGCTCACCGCCCCCGAGCGGGTGATCCGCGGCTGGGGGGTTCCCGGCCTCGACCACGCGGACGTCGTCGCCCGGTCGCGCCGCTACGCGGACGAGAACAACGTCCACCTCCTCCCCGACGACGAGATCAACGACAACAACCGCCTCTTCGTCGAAGGATGCCGGGGCGCCGGGTACGCCGCGGAGCAGTTCCCCATCAACGTGAAGGGATGCCTGGGCTCGAGCCTGTGCAACCTCGGGTGCCCCAACGCCGCGAAGCAGGGAACCAACCGCGTGCAGCTCCCGCGCGCGGAGGCGCTCGGGGTCGAGGTCGTGACCCGCGCGGAGGTGCTCCGGGTGGAGGAGCGGGCGCTCGTCGTCCGCGTCCACGACGAGCCGCAGGGTGCGAAGGGGCTGCCTTCGGAGTGGGCGCCGGGGGACTACCGCGTCCGCGCCCGGATCGTCGTCCTCGCCGCGGGGGCCGTCGGCACTCCCGCCCTCCTGCTGCGCTCCGCGCTGCCGGGGCTCCCGGCGCGGGTCGGCGAAGGGTTCACCTGCCACCCGGCGCACATCCTCGTCGCCGAGCACGCGCGCGAGATCACCAACGACGTCGGCCATCCGAAGAGCTACTACCTCGACCGCGCGGAGGACGAGGGGTTCATCCTCGAGACGTGCATGTACTTCCCCTTCACGACCGCCAAGAACTTGGTCGGCTTCGGGGAAGCCCACAGCCGTTTCATGAACGCGTTCCGCAGGCTTCAGATGATCCTCGTCCTCGCGTGCGACCACGCGACGCCCGGGAACCGGGTCGCGATCGATCGCGACGGGCGCGCCGTGGTGCACTACCGCTTCACGCCGGACGTCGTGCGCTCGCTCGTCCGCGCGACCCGCGCCTCGGCGCGGATCTTCTTCGCGGCGGGGGCGGTTCGGGTGCACGCGCCGTCCGCCGATCCGCCGTGCCTCGAGGTCTCCGACGCCGCGCGCATCGACGAGCGCGTTTCGGAACGCCATTTCCTCCCGGGGAGGACCTCCGTCTCCGCCGCGCATCCCATGGGCGGGTGCGGGATGGGGCGCGACGCGGGCGATTCGGTCACCGACGCCTGGGGGCGCGTGCACGGCCTCCCCTGGCTCCGGATCGCGGACGCGAGCCTGTTTCCGGACTCGCTCGAGATCAATCCCTACCTCAGCATCATGGCCCTGGCGGACCGCGTCGCCGAGGCGGTCCGCGCGGAGGCGACCCGATGAAACGACCCGGCGCCGAGATCGTGGTGCGCGCGCTCGAGGACGAGGACATCCCGTTCACGTTCGGCATCCCCGGGACGCACAACATCGAGCTGTACGACGCGCTCGCGGCGTCGACGAAGGTGCGGCCGGTCCTCGTGACCGACGAGCAGAGCGCGTCGTTCATGGCCGACGCGGTCTGGCGCGCCTCGGGGAAACTCGGCTGCGCCAACGTGGTCCCCGGCGCGGGGCTCACCCACGCGCTCTCGGGGATCGCGGAAGCGTTCATGGACAACGTGCCGATGCTCGTGCTCGCGTGCGGCATCCGGCGGGACACCGGGATGGCGTTCCAGCTCCACGACGTGGACCAGGCGGCGATCGTCCGCCCGGTGACGAAGGCGGTCTTCCGCCCCGAACGGGGCGAGGAGATCTACGCCACCCTTCGACGGGCCTGCCGCATCGCGCGCGAGGGCGTCCCGGGCCCGGTGATGGTCGACATCCCCGCGAACCTGTACTTCTTCCGGCACGATCCCGCGTTCGAGGCCTGGCGGGACGAGCCGGACGCGCGCCGCACGCTTCCCCTCGAAGATGTCGCGCGGGCGGCGGCGGTACTGGGCCGGGCGCGGCGCCCACTCCTCTATCTCGGGCTCGGCGCGGCCGGAGCATGCGCGAACCTCGTCGCCCTCGCCGAGCGCCTCGAGGCCCCGGTGAGCACGACCTTCCAGGGGAAGGGCGTGTTCCCCGAGTCTCACCCGCTGTTCCTGTGGCCGGGGTTCGGCGCCTCGGCACCGTCGTACGTCCGGAAGGTCGCCGGCGAATGCGACGCGACGTTGGCGATCGGGTGCCGGTTCGGGGAGGTCGCGACGGGCAGCTACGGCGCCGTCCCTCCCGGGGCGCTCGTCCACGTCGACGTGTCGAAGGAGGTCCTCGGACGGAACTACCCCGTCGAGGTCGGGATCGTCTCCGACGCCGCGGCGTTCGTGGACGCGCTGCTGGCGCGCCTCCCGGAACGCCGCGAGGACCCCGCGCTCCGAGCTTCGATCGCGGGAGGGCGAGCGGAGGTCGAGACGACGATCGTCGCGCGCAGTGCCGCCGGGCGCGTCGCTCCGGGCCTGCTCTTTCGGGCGCTCCAGCGACGTTTCGGCCCGGAGACGATCTTCACGACCGACAGCGGGAACGGGACGTTCCTGGCGATCGAGAACCTCCGCCTCGACCGGCCCGGAAAGCTCCTCGCCCCGGTGGACTACTCGTGCATGGGGTATTCGGTCCCCGCAGCGATCGGCGCGAAGCTGGCACGTCCGGAGGTCCCGGTCGTGGCGCTCGCCGGCGACGGCGCGTTCCTGATGACCGGGCTCGAGCTGCTCACGGCGGCGCAGCTCGGCATTCCGGTCGTCGCGATCGTGCTGCGGGACGGGGAGCTCGCGCAGATCTCCCAGTTCCAGAGCGTCGCGCTCGGCCGGAAGGTCTGCAGCGAGCTCTCGGGGTACGACGTGGCCAC
>DASVAW010000037.1 GCA_036376135.1 Candidatus Polarisedimenticolaceae bacterium
CGCCTCCTCGGCGATGGCCGCGAGGTCCGCGGCGCTGGAGGTTTGGCCCTCGGCGTCGCGCCCGTGCGGATTGACGAAGCGCGTCGCAGTGAGCCCCATCCCCTTCGCCTTCGCGTTCATCGCCTCGACGAACTTCTCGACGGAGCCGGCGCGTCCTTCGGCGAGGGCGACGGCGGCGTCGTTGGCCGAGCGGATCAGCATCGCCGTGAGGAGATCCCCCGCGATCATCCGGTCGCCCGCCTTGAGGGGGAGGGTGGCTCCCCCCTCGCTCGCCGTCCGCTTCGAGACCGTGACGACCTGCGACGGGTCCCAGCCCTCGCCGGTCGCGACGATCGCCGTCATGAGCTTGACGAGCGAAGCCGGGGGGTGGGGGACGTCGACGGCGCGACCCGAGACGGCGACGCCGTCCACGACGAGCAGGTAGGCGTCGGTCTCGGCCTTGGGGAAGAGGTCGGGAACCGGGGCCGCGAGGGTGAGGGCGAGCGCGGCCCCGGCGAGGGTGAGCATCGAGCGACTACTTGCCGAAGAGGCCCTTGAGGAGCTTCTTCCCCTTCTCCTTGGCGCCTTCCTTGGCGGCGGGCTGCTGCGCCGGATCCTGCGCGGGGTCGTTCCCGGCCATCATTTCCTGCGCGTAGACCGAGCAGAACTCGGCGTATTTCGTTCCCATCAGGGCGGTGTACTTGCGCCCCGCACACTCGCGCGCCGCGATCTCCTGCGCCTGCGGCGGACATTGCTGCGCGACGAACTTCAGGTTCTCGCCGGCGACCGCGCGATCGCAGACCTTCTTGCGCAGCGCGTCGGGAGTCGTGCCGCAGAAGGTGCTCGCCTCCGCGATGCCGCGCGTGGTGTCGCCGGCCTTGAAGGAGATCCCGGAGAACCCTTCCTCGGTCTCGATCGAGCCGCAGAACATCCCCTTGTACTCGGGGCCCTTGCAGAAGGCGTTTTCGCCGACGAAGGCCATCGCGACGCCCTGCTTCGCCTGGACCGCGCAGTTCTGCGCCATGGCGTTGGCGCCCTGGACCTCGGCGTCGCGCTGCATCTTGCCGAACTTGCGGGCCTGCTCGTTCGCGTCGCAGGGTTCGCCGAGTCGCTTCCCCGACATCTTCATCGTCATCGCGCCCTCGGCCATCGTCATCGACATCTGGCCCTTGTAGGCGTTCGGACCCAGCGAGGTGATCTCCCCCTTCCCCTTCATGACCGGGGTCTTGCACTCCATCGCCCACGACATCCCGGAGGCGGAGGTCTTGAGGTCGTACATCGTGCAGTTGCCGTCGGTGGGGATCCCGGGGGGCTCGTTCCAGTTCTCGAGGGGCTTGCAGAAGACCTGCGTCTGGGGGGGCATCGTCATCGAGTGCTCGCCGGTCATCGAGACCTCGACCGTCGATTCCCAGGTCTCCCCGGGCTTGGGCGGGAGGTCGGCGGAGGCGGCGAGAACGAACGCGGCGGCCATCAGGATCATGGGTTCACCTCACCTCGGTTGTTCCGCGGGGAAGATACGCACAATCCCCGCATCCTCCGTCAGTCGGCCTTCTTCTTCCTGCCGAGCGCGAGATCCTCGACGACCTCGCCCTTCTTGAGGTGTTCGTCGACGATGCGGTCGACCCCCTTGGGGTCGCACCCGCCGTAGAAGACGCCTTCGGGATGCACCGCGGCGATCGGTCCGGCGGAGCAGATCCCGAAGCACCGTGCCCGCGAGGCCATCACGCCTCCCGCGCCGTCGAGCTTCTCGTCGGAAAGGCGCGCCTCGAGGTGTTTCCACGCGCGCTTCATCTGCTTCGCGGAGGCGCACCCTTCCTTGCGGGTGTCGCCGCACATCACGACGTGGCGCGCGGGCGGGGTGAACTTCACGTCGTGGGGCCTGGTCTTCTTTCCCATGACGGGGGACGGTACCACGATCCCCGGGCGCGAGGCGCCCCCGGGGGATCGGTTTTCGGACCGGAACGTCCCGCCGGACGGACGGCTCCGAAAGGGCCGACGATCCGGTTGAGCAATGTTCAAAGCCACAATAACGTCATTGAGAGTCCGAGGGGATCGTGCCACCTTCCTGAAAGCCATGAGCGTCGCCCAGGATTCGATCGGCGGCCTTCGGCGCCGCGCGGAGGAGAGACGGTCCCGCCGTCTCGAGATCCGCTTCGGCCCGGAGTCGTTCGAATCCCGCGGCTACTCCCGCAACGTGAGCGGTCGCGGGATGTTCCTCGCCTCGCCGAAGGTGTACGCGCCCGGCACGCTGCTCAAGGTCCGCGTCGAGACGCTCGCGGGCACGTTCGAGCGCTGGGCGCGGGTGACCTGGGCGCGGCGCATGCCCCCGGAGTTCGCCCACACGAAGCCGACGGGAATGGGCCTCCGCGTCTTCGACGGCGGGCCGGCGTGGGCGGCGGCGTGCGGTGCGGCGAAGGTGCAGAATGGGGTCGGAGCCTGACCCGTTCGGAAGCTCCTGGCCGAGGAGGTTCCCATGATGACCCTCGAACTCCGCGACGACGAGTGCCGTCACCTCAAGGCGTGTCTCGAGTCCGCCCTCAAGGAGCTGCGGCACGAGATCGCGCGCACCGAGCACCGCGAGTTCCGCGAGATGCTGCTCGACCGGGAGCGTGTGCTCACGGAGGTGGCGGAGAGGATTCCGGCGCCGGTTTCGGCGTGAGGACCTTCGCGAGGTTGTCGGCGTAGAGCGGAACGTCGGGGCGGAGCCGCACCGCCTCGCGCAGTTGCGCCTCCGCCTCGGCCGTCTCCCCGAGTTCGTGGAGAATCAGCCCGAGGTCGTTGCGCGCCTCGGGGAACTCCGGCCGCTCGCGCAACGCGGCCCGGTACGCCTCGACCGCCTCGAGCGCCCTCCCGGCCCGGGCATAGGCGTAACCGAGCCCTTTCCACGCGTCGGCGGAATGCGGCGCCTTCCGCAGCGCCTCGAGGAACCGGCCCGCGGCCTCGTCCAGGCGCCCGGCGACCGCGAGCGCGTTGCCGAGGTTGATCCGCGCGTCGAGACGCTCCGCGTCGAGCTCCACCGCGCGTCCGCAACTCGCGATCGCCTCCGCGTACCGTCCGGACGCGGCGTGCGCCTGGCAGAGGAACTCCCACGCGATCGCGCTCCTCGGCGACTTCGACGCCGTGTCGGTCCAGAGGGTCACGCCGTCCTTCCACACCGCGTTGCGCGCGACCGTGACGGTCCCGAGAGTGAGTACGAGCGCGGCGAGGGCCCAGCGGAAGGGCGCCGGCGCGCGCCCGGCCAGGGCGGCGAGCGCGAGGCCGAATCCGAGCGCGGGGAGGTAGAGGTAGCGGTCGGCGAAGATCGCGGAGCCGGCCGGGCGCACGACGAGCACCGGGAGCAGCGGCAGGGCGACGAGCGTCGCCGCCGCCACCAGCAGCGGTCGCCGCCGCGCGGCATAGACGATCGCGGCGAAGGCGAGTACCGCCGCGAGCGCGAGCGCCGCCCGGACCGACACGATCGACGGTACCGCCTCGAGCGCCGAAAGCGCGTTCAGCGGATGCGGCCAGGCGAGCTTGACGAGATAACGCGCGAGCAGCTCGGCGGCGGTCACGAGCCAGGGGGCGCCGCCGGTGGGGAAGGTCTCGCGTCCCGGCGCGAGCCCGCCGAGGGCCCACAGCCGCACGGGGAGGTAGGCGAGGAGGACGACCGCGAACGGCAGGAGCCGGCGAAGGGGACGTGGCTCCCGTCGCGGCGAGATCCCCTCGACGACCGCGAGGAAGACCGGGAGGACGACGGCGGTCTCCTTGGCGAGCAGCGCCGAGGCGAAGGCGATCGCGGCGGCGAGGCGCCGATCCCGCAGGTAGAGGACGACGGTCGCGAGGCCGAAGACGGTGACCGTGAGGTCGGTGACCCCGCAGTTCCACGCGACCGCCTCGCTCCCCGCGGGGTGCACGGCGAAGATCGCGGCGGCGGCGGCGGGGCACCACCCGGGGAGCCCGGCATCGAGCCGGCGCACGAGCTCGACCGACGCGGCGTACGCCAGGACCACCGCCGCGACGTGCCACAGGACGTTCACGAGGTGGAACCCCCAGGGGTCCGGACCCAGGACCTGCCGGGTCGCGAGGAACGAGAGGTTCATCCAGGGTCGGTAGTAGAGGGGGAGAAAGTCCGGGTTGAACCCCCCGGGGTGGTTGGCGAGGATCTCCGGCAGGAAGCTCCAGGCCTGAAGCCACGGGTTGGCGACGATCTGCGCGAGGTCGTCGTAGACGAAGCCGTTGCGAAGCGTGTTCGCGTAGACGGCGAACGCGAGGGCGGCCAAAGCCGCGGCCGTGCCGGGTCGGAACGTCGCTCGCGTGTCGGCCACCGGCGGATTCTAGATGCGGCCTGCTACCTTTCGGCGCTCATGATCGCCCTCGGCAACGTCTCCAAGCAGTACGGACGCCGGCTCCTGCTGGTCGACGCGTCCTTCCAGCTCAACCCCGGGGAGAAGGTCGGCCTCGTCGGCCCCAACGGCGCGGGGAAAACGACCGTCTTCCGGATGATCGCGGGGGAGGAAGAGCCCGACGCCGGGGAGGTCTCGATCCCGAAGCGGCTGACGATCGGGTACTTCCGGCAGGACGTCGAGGCGATGGGGGGGCGGAGCGTCCTCGACGAGGCGATCGCCGGGAGCGGGCGCCTGGGAGACCTTCACCACGAGCTCGCCGACCTCGAGAAGGCGATGACCGATCCCGGCCGCGCGGACGAGATGGAGTCCGTCCTCGAGCGGTTCGGCGAGGTGCAGCAGGAGTACCAGGAGCGCGGGGGGTACGAGCTCGAGGCGCGCGCGCGCGAGGTCCTCCACGGCCTGGCCTTCCGCGACGCGGTCATCGACGGCGACGCCGCCGCGCTGTCGGGGGGCTGGAAGATGCGGGTCGCGATGGCCAAGGTCCTCCTCGGCGACCCCGACGTCCTGCTGATGGATGAGCCGACCAACCACCTCGACCTCGAGTCGATCCTCTGGCTCGAATCGTTCCTGAAGTCGTCCCGCGCGGCGCTTCTCATGACCTGCCACGATCGCGACTTCATGAACCGCGTCGTCTCGCGGATCGTCGAGATCGACGGCGGCTCGCTCGTCTCGTATTCGGGAGACTACGACTTCTACGAGCGCGAGCGCGCCGTCCGGGAGACCCAGCTCGAGGCGGCCTTCGACCGCCAGCAGGCGATGCTGGCCAAAGAGCAGCGGTTCATCGAGCGCTTCGCCGCCCATGCCGCGAAGGCCGCGCAGGTGCAGAGCCGCGTGAAGAAGCTCGAGAAGATCGAGACGATCGAGCTGCCGAAGCGCCGCAAGCTGGTGAACTTCGATTTCCGGAAGCCGCCCCGCTCGGGGGACGACGTGGCGATGCTGACCGGGGTTTCGAAGCGCTACGGCGACCTCGTCGTCTACGACCGGTTGGACTTCACGATCCGCCGCGGCGAGCGGTATTGCGTCATGGGGCGCAACGGCGCGGGGAAAACGACGCTCCTGAAGATGATCGCCGGGGCCGCCGCGCCCGACTCCGGGGAGGTTCGCCTCGGGGCCTCGCTGGCGATGGGGTATTTCTCCCAGCAGGCGCTCGACCTGCTCGACCCGGCGCTCACCGTGTTCGAGCAGCTCCAGAAGGACTTCCCGCTCGAGACGCAAGGGACCCTCCGGGCACTGGCGGGTGCCTTCCAGTTCTCGGGGGACGACGTCGACAAGCGCGTCGCGGTTCTCTCCGGCGGGGAGAAGTCCCGCCTGGTCCTCGCGCGGATGCTCCTGAACCCGCCGAACTTCCTCGTGCTCGACGAGCCGACGAACCACCTCGACCTCGAGACCAAGGAGATGCTCATCCGCGCGCTCGCCGACTACGAGGGGACGATCCTCTTCGTCTCCCACGACCGCGAGTTCCTGCGTGCGTTGTCGAACCGGGTGCTCGAGCTCCACCCCGACGACGGCGACCGGCGACCGAAGGTCTACCTCGGCGGGTACTCCGAGTGGGTCGCGGCGACGGGGCAGGAGGCGCCGGGGGTTCACGGGTAGCGGGAATACTCCGGTTATCCCGACGCGCGACGCGTACCTATCCATACGGACGGACCGGCACCACGCCGGACGACCCGACGTAGCGATCCGGCCCGGGAATGGAGCCGAGGTCATGTCGGGCACAATAAAGTCGTCAGGGCTCCTTGCGGTCGTCGCGATCGTCGGCATCGCGGCGGCGACCGCAGGCAAACCCGCACCGCCCCCACCGCCGATTCCCCCGGAAGACCCCGCGATCACCTATGTCGCCAACTCGTCGATCATGATCGCCGACGCCGACGGCTCGAACCCCTGGGTTCTGCTCCCTCCGGTCGACGTCCACCCCAAGAGGGGCCCGTACTCGTGGCACAACAACCCCTCGTGGTCGCCGGACGGCAACTGGGTGGTCTTCAGCAGCAACATGCCGATCCGCCCGGCGAATCACCCCGAACTGAACGCGACCGGCAACGGGATCTACATGATCTCGAAGGACG
>DASVAW010000038.1 GCA_036376135.1 Candidatus Polarisedimenticolaceae bacterium
GCTCCCGTCCTAGTTCGGCTGCCGGATGACGAACTTCGTCTTCACCGGCAGCTTGTGGGCGGCCAGGCGCATGGCCTCGCGGGCCGTCGTCTCGTCCACCCCTTCCATCTCGAAGAGGATGCGGCCGGGCTTGACGACCGCGACCCACGCTTCCGGCGCGCCCTTCCCCTTCCCCATGCGGGTTTCCGCGGGCTTCTTGGTGATCGGCTTGTCCGGGAACAGGCGGACCCAGATCTTCCCGCCGCGCTTGACGAAACGCGTGATGGCCACGCGCGACGCCTCGATCTGGCGCGCGGTGATCCAGCCGTCCTCGAGCGTCTTCAGCGCGAACTGCCCGAAGCTCACCGAGCTGCCGGTGACGGCCTTGCCGCTGCGCCGGCCGCGCTGCTGCTTCCTGAACTTGACCTTGCCTGGCATCAACATGACGAATCCCTCGCGGAGCTCTTCCCGCCGCTAGCGGCGGGCGTCCTCGGCGACGCGGATCTCGCGCGACTCGCCGCGGTAGATCCAGACCTTCACGCCGATGACCCCGTACGTGGTGCGGGCCTCGGCGAACCCGTAGTCGATCTCCGCGCGCAGCGTGTGCAGCGGGAGCCGGCCCTCGAGATACCACTCGGCCCGCGCGATCTCGGCGCCGGCGAGCCGCCCGCTCGTGCGGACCTTGATGCCCTTGGCGCCGAACCGCTGCGCCGACTCGACGGCCTTGCGCATCGCGCGGCGGAACGCCACGCGCTTGGCGAGCTGCATGGCGATCGCCTCGCCGACGAGCTGGGCGTCGATCTCGGGCTTGTCGATCTCGAGGATGTTGATGAACACGTCGCGCTGGGTGCGCTTGCGGATCTCCTCCTTGAGGCGATCCACCTCGGCGCCCTTGCGGCCGATGATGATCCCGGGCCGCGACGTGAGGATGTTGACCTTGAGCTTGTTCGCGGCGCGCTCGATCTCGATCGCCGAAACGCCGGCGTGACCGAGCTTCTTCTTGAGCTCGTCGCGCAGCTTCAGATCCTCGTGAAGCAGCTCGGCGTACTTCTTCTCGGCGTACCACCGGGAGCGCCACGTCTTGTTGAAGCCGATCCGGAAACCGTACGGGTGGACCTTCTGTCCCACGACTACCTCCGCGACCCGGCGGCCCGGCGGGGCGCCGCGCCCTCGACCAGATCGAGGGCGATGGACACGTGACAGGTCTTCTTCAGGATGCGGTAGATGCGGCCCATCGAGCGGGCACGGGCGCGCTTGACGGGCGGGCCCTCGTCCACGGTGGCCTTCTTGACCACGAGGAGATCGACGTCGAGCTTGGCGTCCTTCTGCTGGGCGTTGGCCACCGCGGACTTCAGGAGCTTCTCGAGGTCCTTCGAGACCATCTTCGGCGTGTGCCGGAGGATGGCGAGCGCCTCCCCCGCGTTCTTGCCTCGGATGAGGTCCACGACCAGACGCGTCTTCTGCGCGGAGACGCCGAGATAGCGGAGCTTGGCCGTCGCGATCACGTCCGCCTCCGTCACTTCGCGGCCGCGGCGGTCTTGTCGCCCTTGGAACCGTGACCCTTGAAGGTCCGGGTCGGGGCGAACTCGCCGAGCTTGTGGCCGACCATGTTCTCGGTCACGTAGACCGGGATGAACTTCTTGCCGTTGTGCACCGCGAGGGTGTGGCCGACCATGTCGGGAAGCACCGTCGAGCGCCGGGACCAGGTCTTGACGACCTTCTTCTCGAACTTCTTGTTGAGGTCCTCGACCTTCTTGCGAAGGTGGCCGTCCACGAAGGGGCCCTTGGATACCGAACGTGCCATCGTCGCCCCCCCTTACTTGCTGCGGCGACGGACGATGAACACGTCCGTACGCGGATTGTTGCGGGTCTTCTTGCCCTTGGTGGGAACGCCCCAGGGCGTGCAGGACGGACGGCCGCCCGACGTGCGGCCCTCGCCGCCTCCGTGCGGGTGGTCGACGGGGTTCATGGCGACGCCGCGGACGGTGGGCCTCCAGCCTTTCCAGCGATTGCGGCCGGCCTTGCCGACGCTTTCGTTCTCGTGCTCGAGGTTCCCGATCTGGCCGATCGTCGCCCAGCACTCCTCGTCGACCTTGCGGGTCTCGCCCGACGGGAGCCGGACGAGGGCCCAGCCGCCCTCGCGGGCCATCAGCTGCGCGGAGGCGCCGGCCGAGCGCGCGAGCTGACCGCCCTTGAAGCGCTTGAGCTCGACGTTGTGGATCGTCGTGCCGAAGGGGATCGCCTTCAACGGGAGGGCGTTGCCCACCACGATGTCGGCGTCCGGCGACGCGAGGACCTTCTGGCCCTCGGCGAGTCCGTCCGGAGCGAGGATGTAACGGCGCTCCCCGTCGGCGTAGACCAGGAGCGCGATGTTCGCGCTGCGGTTCGGATCGTATTCGATCGACTCGACGCGGGCGGGAATCCCGTGTTTGTCGCGGCGGAAGTCGATCACCCGGTAACGGCGCTTGTGGCCGCCGCCGCGGTGCCGGACCGACAGCCAGCCGCGGTTGTCGCGCCCGCCGGTGCGGTCCTTCTTCTCGAGGAGCGGCTTGTGGGGCGCGTTCGTCGTCGAGGTCGTGGTGATGACCTCGGTACGGAACCGCACCCCGGGGCTCGTCGGATTGAATTTCTTCAACGGCATGATGGACTCCCGAGGCCTAACTGGCCTCGAAGAACTCGATTTCCTTGGAGCCGGGAGCCAGCCGCACCCAGGCCTTCTTCCAGTCGGGCGACTTTCCCTGCCAGCGGCCCTGGCGCTTGACCTTGCCGCGCACGACGCTGGTCCGGACCTCGGCGACCTTGACGCCATCGAAGAGCGCCTCGATCGCGCGCGCGATCTCGATCTTGTTGGCCCGCCGATCGGCCTTGAAGCAGTAACGGCCGTCCTTCTCCCGGAGGAGCGTCGACTTCTCGGTCACCAGCGGCTGCCGGATCACCCAGTGGGGGCTCTGTGCGCTCACGCCAGCACCTCCGCCAGCCGCCGGAGCGCCGGCTCCGAAACGATCACGGTGTCGTGGTCGAGGACGTCGACGATCGACATCCCCAGCGCGCGGACGACGCGCAGGCGCGGGTTGTTGCGCGCCGCGAGGCCGAGGTTCCGCTCGTCGTCGAGCGAGACCAGGAGCGCCTTCTTCTCGACGCCGAGCCCCTTCGCGAGGGTCGCCTCGAACGCCTTCGTCTTCGGGGTGTCGACCTCGAGGGTCTCGACGCAGACGAGCTTGCCGTCGCGGAACTTCTGCGCGAGGGCGGACTTGATCGCGTTGAGGCGCATCGCCTTGGGGAAGTCCCACGTGTAGTCGCGGGGGACCGGACCCTGGATCGTGCCGCCGTGCCGCCACAGCGGCGAGCGGTTGTCGCCCATGCGCGCGCGGCCGGTGTGCTTCTGCTTCCAGAGCTTCTTGGTGCCGCCCGAGACCTCGATGCGGTTCTTGGTCTTGTGCGTTCCCGCGCGGCCGCCGGCGCGATACGCGCAGACCGCCTCGTAGATGAGGTGCTGCTTGAGCGGATAGGCGAGCACCGCGTCGTCGATCTCGACGGTGCGCACCTGCTGGTTCTTCCAGTTCTTGACGGGGACCTGAGCCATCCTTCGCCTCCCGCCTACTTCGCCGACGGCGTCGCGCCCGGCGACACCTGCACGAGGACGTTGGCGCCCACCGCGCCGGGGACCGCCCCCCGGACCAGCAGCAGGTTCTTCTCCGCGTCGACGCGGACCACCTTGAGGTTCTTGACGGTGATGCGGGCGGCGCCGAGGTGCCCCGGGCCGCGCATGCCCTTGAACACGCGCGACGGGAACGCCGAGGCGCCGATCGAGCCGGGGGCGCGGTGGAACATCGAGCCGTGGCTGTTCGCGCCGCCGCGGAAGTTGTGCCGTTTCATCGCGCCCTGGAAGCCCTTGCCCTTGCTGACGCCGATCACGTCCACGCGATCGACGCCGTTGAAGATGTCCACGAGCACGCGGTCGCCGGGCTTGGGGTCCGAGCCCTCGACGAGACGGAACTCCCGGCGCAGGCGCGTCGGGGGAACACCCGCCTTCTCGTGGTGCCCGCGCTGGGGCTTGTTCGCCCGCTTCGCGGCGTTGGGGTCGACGAAGCCGAGCTGCACCGACTCGTAGCCGTCGGTCCCGGTCGTCTTGCGCTGCACGACGACGCAGGGCCCCGCCTCGATCACGGTCACGGGGGTCACCGTGCCGTCCTCGGCGAAGACCTGGGTCATGCCCACTTTCCTTCCGATCAAGCCGTTGGTCATGACCGCCTCACTGCTGCGAAGGCCCGAACGCCTTGATCTCGACGTCCACGCCCGCCGGGAGGTCCAGCTTCATCAGCGCGTCCACCGTCTCGGGCGTGGGCTGCAGGATGTCGAGCAACCGCTTGTGCGTGCGGATCTCGAACTGCTCCCGCGACTTCTTGTCCACGTGCGGCGACCGCAGCACCGTCCAGCGGTTCCGGACCGTGGGGAGCGGGATCGGTCCCGCGACCCGCGCCCCGGTCCTCTTGGCCGTGTCCACGATCTCGCTCGTGGACTGGTCGAGGATCCTGTGGTCGTATGCCTTGAGCCGGATTCTGATCTTCTCGTTCACCATCGTCATCCCGGCCCCCGAGTCGCCCCGGGGGATGAACCGTGGGGTCCGCCGCGTCCCCGCACCTCGCGGGCAGCCGGCAAACCCGCCGCGGCCGGCCCTACTCGAGGATCTCGGTGACGGTGCCCGCACCCACCGTGCGGCCACCCTCGCGGATCGCGAAACGAAGCCCCTTGTCCATCGCGATCGGCGTGTGCAGCGTCACTTCCAGCGTCACGTTGTCCCCGGGCATCACCATCTCCACACCCGAAGGCAGCGTCGCCGAACCCGTCACGTCCGTCGTCCGGAAGAAAAACTGCGGACGGTATCCCGAGAAAAACGGCGTGTGACGGCCGCCCTCCTCCTTCGTCAACACGTAAACCTCGCCCTTGAACTTCAGGTGAGGCGTGATCGTCTTCGGCTTCGCGATCACCTGGCCGCGCTCCACGTCGTCCTTCCCCGTGCCGCGCAGCAGCAGTCCCACGTTGTCCCCGGCCTGACCCTGGTCCAAGAGCTTCTTGAACATCTCGACGCCGGTCACCACCGTCGTCTGCGTCGGCCGGATCCCCACGATCTCCACCGTGTCCCCGACCTTGATGACCCCCTGCTCCACGCGGCCCGTCACCACCGTCCCGCGGCCCGAAATCGAGAAGATGTCCTCGATCGGCATCAGGAAGTCCTTGTCCACGGCGCGCTGCGGCAGCGGAATGTACGCATCCACCGACTCCATCAGCTTCGCCACCGACTCCTCGCCCCCCGCATCCCCCTGCAGAGCCTTCAGCGCCGACACCCGGATCACCGGAATGTCGTCGCCCGGAAAGTCGTAGGACTTCAACAACTCCCGAACCTCCAGCTCCACGAGGTCCAGAAGCTCCGGGTCGTCCACCGCGTCCACCTTGTTCAGCGCCACCACGATCGCAGGAACGCCCACCTGGCGAGCCAGAAGGATGTGCTCCCGCGTCTGCGGCATCGGACCGTCCGCCGCCGAAACCACCAGGATCGCGCCGTCCATCTGCGCAGCACCCGTGATCATGTTCTTGATGTAGTCGGCATGGCCCGGGCAGTCCACGTGCGCGTAGTGACGGTTCGCCGTCTCGTACTCCACGTGCGACGCGTTGATCGTGATCCCCCGAGCCTTCTCCTCCGGAGCGTTGTCGATCGAGTCGAACGAACGCACCGCAACCTTCGGATTCCGCTTCCCGAGGGTCATCGTGATCGCCGCCGTCAACGACGTCTTCCCGTGATCCACGTGGCCGATCGTTCCCACGTTCACGTGCGGCTTCGTCCGATCGAATTTCTCCTTGGCCATGCCGTGCTCCTCTCCCTCGCCCGTGCTTTGCCCGGTCCCGTCTCCGGGATGCTTCGACCCGCCTCGACTGCCGCGTCCGTAGCGTCGTGGAGCCCATGACCGGACTTGAACCGGTGACCTCTTCCTTACCAAGGAAGTGCTCTACCGACTGAGCTACATGGGCCCGCGCCGCGCCTTCCGAACCCCTATCTTTTGGAGCGGGAAACGGGACTCGAACCCGCGACCCTCAGCTTGGAAGGCTGATGCTCTACCAGCTGAGCTATTCCCGCTCAATCCTCACTAATCCGGTGGAGAGGGAAGGATTTGAACCTTCGAAGGCATAAGCCGGCAGATTTACAGTCTGCTCCCTTTGGCCACTCGGGCACCTCTCCGCACTCCGAACGAACCGCACCTCCGTCGGCGCGCCCTTCGACACCTCCCCGAAACGACCCTCGAGAGGGACGCCCGTGGAGCTGGCGAAGGGATTTGAACCCCCGACCCGCGGTTTACAAAACCGCCGCTCTACCTCTGAGCTACGCCAGCACGCTCGACAAACGCCGGAGGTTATCAGAGGGTCCGGGGCCTTTCAAGGCCTTGGCACGGTTTTTCATACGCGCCGGGCCCGGCGTCGCTGGCGGACGGCTTCGAAGAGGACGACCGCGACCGCGACGGAAACGTTGAGCGACTCGACCCCCGCTTCGAGAGGGATCGCCACACGGTGGTGGCAGGCGTCGAGGACGCCCCGACGAAGCCCCCGCTCCTCCCCACCGGCCACGACGACCACCCGGCCCGGGAGCTCGAGGGTGTCCCACGCGCTCGTTCCCCGCGCATCGAGCCCCAGCACGACGGCCCCGGCGGCGGCGAGATCCCGAAGCCGCGCGGGGATTCGGGAATCCCGCGCCACCGGAATCCGTTCCGCCATGCCGGCCGAGGCCTTGACCGCGACCGGCGTCAGCCCGACCGTCGCGTCGGTGCCGAGAAGCACGCCCCCGCATCCCGCGGCCGCGGCCGTTCGGAGCACGGCTCCGAGATTACGGGGGTCCTCCACTCCATCCAGCACGACGGCGCACCCGAACGGATCCGATGCCACGGCCCGGACGATCTGCTCCGGCGTCACGTAGGGGATCGGGGACACGACGGCCGCCACCCCCTGGTGAACCGCCTTCGCTCCGGCCTTCTTGGCGAGGACTTCCCTCGGCAGGTGGGAGATCGGAACCCCGGCGTCCCTGGCCGCGCGGAGCACCCGCCCGAGAGCCTGCGCCTGTCCGCCGCGCGCGACGAGGATCCGGTCGATCGTCCGCCGTCCGGAAGCCAACGCCTCCAGGACCGGATGGACCCCGTAGATCAGCTCGGCGGCATCCGCGTCGCGGGTCACGCGGTCGCGGCCCGCGCCCGGCGGACCCGCTCTCCCAGGCCGGGAACCAAGCCGGGAAGCAGACGAGCGCCGAGCGCGATGACCGGGACCAGCCGGTCGAGCTCGGGCCCGTGCAGGTCTCCGGTCAGCGCCGCGCGAACGGGGTGGAACAGGGCCTTCCCTTTGAGTCCGGTGGCCCCCTTCACACGCTCCCGTGCGGCTTGCCAGGACTCGGTCGTGTCGGGCTCCCCGGCGGCGAACTCGCCCTCGAGCGCCGCCAGGACGCCGGCCGAAGCCGGATCCAAAAGGACCGTCCTCGCCTCGTCGGTCAGGGGAAACGTCTCCGCGAGAAAGACGGCGGCACACCGCGGCACCACCTGATCGAAGTGGGCGATCGACGGCCGGACGAGCTCCGCGATCCCCTCGACCCAGCGATCGACCTGGTCCGCCGGCCCCCCGGGAAGGCGCCCGGCCGCCTGGAGTGCCTCCCGCACCTCGCGGACGAGCCGGTCGGCCGGGAAGGAGTGGACGTGTTGCCCGGAGATCCACGAGAGCTTCGCGGGATCGAAGACCGCCGGGGAGCGTCCGACGCGATCGAGCTCGAACTCCGCGACCATCTCGGCGACGGAGACGATCGTGCGGTCGCCGCTGGGGGACCAGCCCATGAGGGCGAGCGCGTTGAGCAACGCCTCGGGGGGGTACCCCATGCGCCGGAACTCGGCGACCGAGGTCGCTCCATGGCGCTTGCTCAGTCGCTCACCGTCGGCGCCGCGCACCATCGGAAGATGGGCGAAGTCCGGGAGCGCGCCGCCCAGCGCGCGGAACAGGAGGACCTGGCGGGGGGTGTTCGAGAGGTGGTCGTCGCCGCGCAGGACCAGGGTGATGCCCATGGCCAGGTCGTCCACGACGACGGCGAAGTTGTAGGTCGGTCGGCCGTCGCGGCGGACGAGGACGGGATCGCCGAGCTCGACCGCGGGAAAGGTCACCTCGCCGCGAAGCCGGTCCTGGAAGCGGATGACCAGGTCGGACGCGGTCGGCTTCGGGGGGATCGTCCGGAACCGGACCGCGTGCGGCTCCCCCGCGGCGGCCCGCCGGTCGGCGTCGGCACGATCGATCTCCCTGCACCGGCCGGAGTACCCCGCGTGCGACTTCCGGTCGGCCTCGAGCAGCTCCTCCGAACAGAAACAACGGTACGAGCGCCCGCCGGCGAGCAGGTGCTCGGTCGCCTTTCGGTAGTGATCGCCGCGCTCCGACTGGCGGTAGGGGCCGAACGGCCCTCCCCGGTCGGGGCCTTCGTCCCAGTCGAGGCCGAGCCATCGCAGGTCCTCGAAGATCCCGGCCTCGCTCCCCTCCTGCTCCCGCTCCGTGTCGGTATCCTCGATGCGCAGCACGAACGTTCCCCCGGTCCGTCGCGCGACGAGCCAGTTGAACAGCGCCGTGCGGGCGTTCCCCAGGTGAAGGGAGCCGGTCGGCGACGGCGCGAACCGGACCCGGGAGGACGAGCTCATGCGGACGCTCCTTCGGCGCGCAGCAAGGCGGCGGCCTGACAGGCGATGCCCTCGCCGCGACCGAGCGCGCCGAGTCCCTCGAGGGTCGTGGCCTTCAGGCCGACCCGGCCGGCTTCGATCCCGAACGCCGCGGCGACGGCGTCGCGCATGGCGGCCACGCGGGGACGGATCCTCGGGCGCTCGGCGAGCACGGTGAGATCGAGGTTCACGATGGAGAAACCCGCGCTACGCGCCGCGCGCGAGACCTCGGCGGCGAGCACCCGGCTGTCCGCCCCCGCGTAGCGCGGGTCGCCAGGCGGAAAAAACGCCCCGATGTCCGGGAGGCCCGCCGCCCCGAGGACCGCGTCCATCGCGGCGTGCAGCACGACGTCGGCGTCCGAGTGGCCGTCGAGCCCGACTTCGCCGGGGAACTCGACCCCCCCCAGGACGAGGCGGCGCCCCGCGCCGAATCGATGGACGTCGAACCCGGTCCCCACGCGAAGCTCCCCCGGGCGGGCTCCCCCGAGCGAGGCTCGCGCGAAGGCGAGGTCCTCCGGCGTCGTGATCTTGGTGTTGCCGGGATCGCCGTCGACCAGCGCCACCGGCCGGCCGGCGCGCTCGAGGGCCTGCGCCTCGTCGGTCACCTCGATCCCCTCCCGTTCCGCGCGGGCGAGCGCCTCCGCGAGCCAGTCCATCCTGCTCCCTTGCGGCGTCTGGGCGAGGCGCAGCGGCCCCCGATCGACCGTGCGGGCGACGAATCCCAGCCCGTCGTCCTGCTTGACGGTGTCGCGGACGGGGACGACGGGAATCGCGGCGCCGTGCGCGAGCGTCGCGGCGAGCACGCGGTCGACGACGGCGGCGGACACGAGCGCCCGGGCCGCGTCGTGCACGAGGACGTGTTCGAAGGCGTGGAGCGCCGCGAGGCCGGAGGCGACCGAGCGGGCGCGCGACGTGCCGCCGGCGACGACGTCGACGACGCCGGAAAGGGAGCGCAAGGCACTCGCGCGCGCCCCGCCGAGATCCTCCGGGGCGACGACGACGACGACGCCCCCGATTCCGGGGCGGGCCGAGAGCGCCTCGATCGACCGCTCGACGAGCGTGCGCCCCCCGAGGTCGAGGAACTGCTTCGGCACGCCGCCCCCGAAGCGCGTCGCGCGCCCCGCGGCGACGACGAGGCCGGCGGCGGCCATCAGACCTCCAGGATTTCCTTTTCCTTGTTCTTGACGAGACCGTCCACGTCCGCGCAGAACTTGTCGGTCTTCTTCTGGATCTCCTCGAGCGCGCGCCGTCCGTCGTCCTGGCTGACCTCGCCGTCCTTCTCCAGCTTCTTGATCGCCTCGTTGGCGTCGCGACGAACCTGGCGGATGGCGGTCTTCGCGTCCTCCCCCAGGCCGTGGACCTTCTTCGCGAGCTGCTTGCGCCGCTCCTCGGTGAGCGCGGGGATCGGGATGCGCACGAGCTTGCCGTCGTTGGCGGGGTTGAGGCCGAGATCCGCGGCGAGGATCGCCTTTTCGATCGCGCCGACCGTCGACGGGTCGAACGGCTGCGCGACCACCATCGTCGGCTCCGGGATCGACAGCTTCGCGACCTGGTTCAGCGGCGTGGGCGTCCCGTAGTAGTCCACGCTGACCCCGTCGAACATCGCGAGGGAAGCGCGGCCGGTGCGCACGGCGGCGAGCTTGTGGCGCGCGTCCTGGAGGGAGGCGGCCATCTTCTTGTCGGTGTCGGCGAGAATCTCTTTGTCGGACATCGCGTCACTCTCCCACGACCGAGCCGATGGTCTCGCCCAGCACGATGCGGCGGATGTTCCCCTCGGTGCGGATGTTGAATACGACGATCGGCAGCTTGTTGTCCATGCAAAGCGAGATCGCGGTCGTGTCCATGACCTTGAGGCCCCGCTCGAGGGCCTCGAGGTAACCCACGCGGGGAAGGTGCACCGCATCCTTGTGTTTCATCGGGTCGGCGGTGTAGATGCCGTCGACCTTCGTGGCCTTGAGGAGGACCTCCGCCTTGATCTCCATCGCCCGGAGCGCCGCGGCGGTGTCGGTGGTGAAGTACGGGTTCCCCGTCCCCGCGGCGAAGACGATCACGCGCCCCTTCTCCAGGTGCCGAAGCGCGCGGCGCCGGATGAACGGCTCGGCGACCTGCCGGATCTCGATCGCGGAGAGGACGCGCGTGGGGACGTTGCGCGACTCCAGGGCGTCCTGGAGCGCCAGCGAGTTGATGAGCGTGGCAAGCATCCCCATGTGGTCCGCGCTCACGCGGTCCATCCCCGACGACGCGGCGCTCACCCCGCGGAAGATGTTCCCCCCGCCGACGACGAGCGCGAGCTCGACGCCGAGGGCGTGGATCTGGGCGATCTCGTCGGAGAGAACGCGGACGATCTCGCCGTCGATGCCGAAGTTCCCGCCGCCCATCAGGGCTTCGCCGGACAACTTCAGCAGGAGACGGCGGTAGCGCGGCTGGCCCGAGGGCGCCATCGTCCGCCCCGGCCTCAGGCGCTTTCGCCGAGGACGAAGCGGGCGAAGCGCCGGACGACCGCGCGATCGCCGAGGAACTGGGCGACCGTCTTGTCCGGGTCCTTCACGAACGGCTGCTCGAGCAGGCACGCCTCGCCGAAGTACTTCTCCATCCGCCCGGTGACGATCTTCTCGACGACCTGCGGGGGCTTGCCGGCCTTGAGGGCCTGCTCCCGGGCGATCTCCTTCTCGTCGTCGAGGACCTTCTGCGAGACCTCCTCGCGCCGGACGAAACGCGGAGCCGCCGCCGCGATGTGCATCGCGACGTCGCGCAGCGCCCCGGCCGCGTCGCCGTGGACCTCGGCCTCGATCATCACGCCGATCTTGGAGCCGGTGTGGAGGTACGTCGCGATCGCCGCGGGGCCGCCCGCGCGCGCATCGAAGCGCGCGAAACGCGGGATCTGCATGTTCTCGCCGATCTTGGCGACCGACTCGCCGATCCGCTGCCGCACGGTCTTCCCGGCGGCACCGTGGAGGGGCTGGTCGAGAAGCGCCTCGGCGGAGGCGGCCGGCTCGGCGTGCATCACGTGGTCGGCGATCTCGCTCACGAGCCCCTGGAAGTCGGCGCCGCGGGCGGCGAAGTCGGTTTCGCAGTTGACCTCGACGAGGATCCCGAGCCGTCCGTCGTCCGAGACGCGAGCCGCGATCACCCCTTCGCCGGTCGCGCGGCCCGCCTTGTTCGCCGCGGCGGCGAGGCCCTTCTTGCGCAGGATCTTCTCGGCCTCGGCGAGGTCGCCCTTGGCCTCCGTGAGCGCGGACTTGCACTCCATCATCCCGACCCCGGTCTTCTCCCGGAGCTGCTTCACGACGGATGCGGTGATCTCCATGACGGAACGGCTCCTTCGGGGATGGCGCGTCCTCCCCCCGACGTCAAAAAGCCCCGGCACGGCAGGTCGTGCCGCGCCGGGGCCGCAGGAAAACGGTCGAACGGCGCGATCAGTCGGCTGCGCCGGTATCCTCGGCCGGACGGGCGGCGGGACGCGGACGCCCCGTGCGCGCCGCCTGGGCCCGGAGCTTCTCGCGCCGCGCCTCGCGGGCGCGGATGCGATCGGCGATGTTCTGCGTCGAGCCGGCGCGCTTTTCCGCCTCGGCCTCGCGCTCGCGACGGACGGCCTCCCAGATGTTCCGACCGTCGAGGATCGTGTCCGCGAATCGGCCGGCGAACAGCTTGATGGCCCGGATCGCGTCGTCGTTCCCGGGAATGGGGAACTGGATCGGCTCCGGGTCGCAGTTCGTGTCGACGATCGCGACCACCGGGATGCCGAGCTTGTTCGCCTCGGCGATCGCGTTCTTCTCGCAGGCGGGGTCGACGACGAACAGCGCGGCCGGGAGCCCTTCCATCGTCTTCAGGCCCGAGAGGGTCTTCTCGAGCTTCTGGCGCTCCTTGTCGAGCCGCGACAGCTCCTTCTTGGTGACGCTCTTGTCGCGCTCGCCCTGCGCCATCTCCTCGAGGTCGCGCAGGCGGGCGAGGCTCTTCTTCACGGTGGCGAAGTTCGTCAAGGTCCCGCCGAGCCAGCGCTGATTGACGAAGTTCATCCCGCAGCGGACCGCCTCCTCGGCGATGACCTCCTGCGCCTGCCGCTTGGTGCCGACGAACAGCACGGTGCCGCCGTCCGAGGCGACCTCGTGGATGAACTGCAGCGCCTCGCGGGCCTTCTTGACGGTCTTCTGCAGGTCGATGATGTAGATGCCGTTGCGCGCGCCGAAGATGTAGGGCTTCATCTTCGGATTCCACCGGCGCGTCTGGTGGCCGAAGTGGACGCCGGCTTCGAGGAGCTCCTTCAGGCTGACCGAGACCAAGACCTGCCTCCTAACGCTTCGAGAACTGGAAGCGCTTGCGCGCGCCCGGACGTCCGTACTTCTTGCGCTCGACCTCGCGCGGGTCGCGCGTGAGGAAGCCGGCCTGCTTGAGGCGGGGCCGCAGCTCGGGGTTGAACTCGCACAACGCGCGCGCGATGCCGTGACGCAGGGCGCCCGCCTGCCCCGCGGGGCCGCCGCCGGCCACGCGCACGAGCACGTCGAACTTTTCCGCGGTCTCGGTGATCACCAGCGGCTGCCGGATGATCATCTTGAGCATCTCGTTCGGGAAGTACTCGTCGAAACCCTTCCCGTTGACCTCGATGCGGCCGCTGCCGGCCCGCAGGTACACGCGGGCCGCCGAAGTCTTGCGCCGCCCGGTGCCGTAGTACTGATTGCCCGCTTCGCTCAACGTCCTCGCTCCTGGTCCCAGATCGCTACGCGCGGACCGCGCCCGGGATCGGGAGCGGCTTGGGCTGCTGCGCCACGTGGGGGTGTTTGTCGCCGGCGTACACCTTGAGCTTGCGCCCCATCTGTCGGCCCAGGCTTCCGCGCGGCAGCATTCCCTTGATCGCAGACTCGAGCACGCGCTCGGGCTTGGAGGCGAGGAGCTTGCCGGCGGGAACCTCCTTGAGGCCTCCCGGGTACCCGGTGTGATGCCGGTACATCTTGTCCTGGTGCTTCGCCCCGGTCATGCGGACCTTCGCGGCGTTGACCACGATGACGTGATCGCCGGTGTCCATGTAAGGGACGAACTGCGGCTTGTGCTTGCCGCGGAGCCGGTCGGCGACGACGGTGGCGAGACGACCCAGCGTGAGGCCGGACGCGTCGACGATCCACCACGCGCGGGTGACATCGGCGGCCTTCGGAACGTACGTCTTCATGCAAACCCTTCCGCGGACGGGCCATGGACACGGAAATGCCCGGGACGAACGCGACTTTCTAGCACGCCCCCTCGCGGACCGTCAAGGGACCCCCCGCTCCGGCTGCTATAGTCGCGCCGTGTTGCCGTCCCCGGAAAGGCGCGATCCCGGACGCGTCCGTGCGATGTTCGGTGCGATCGCCAGGACCTACGACCTCCTGAACCGACTGCTCAGCCTGGGCTTCGACGTCCGGTGGCGACGCCTCGCCGTCCGGGAGATCGCCCTCGGCGGCTCCGGGCGCATCCTCGATCTGTGCGGAGGGACGGGCGACCTCTCGGTCGCGGCGGCCCGCGCCGAGCCGGGCGCGTCGGTGGTCTGCTGCGATTTCGCCCATCCGATGCTCTCGCGGGCGGCGCCGAAGTT
>DASVAW010000039.1 GCA_036376135.1 Candidatus Polarisedimenticolaceae bacterium
CTCGAGGTCGAGCACGCCCACCCGGTCGAACGGCGGGGTCTGGATCGCCCGCACGAGCGCCCCGAGGTCGACCCCCTGTCCCTTCCCCCATGCGTCGTCGAGGATCCGCGCGATCAGGATGTGCTCGCGGCTTCGCACCGGGTCGGCGTCGATCCCGAGCAGGCCCAGCAGCCCCGCCGCCGCACCGGCGATCCGCTCGCGCCGGGTGTCCGGGTCGCCGTCCCCGCCGGCGGGGGGGTCGAGCGACCGCAGCACCGAAAGCGGCGCCCCTCCCGACAACCCCGGCGTGTAGAGAACGACGTCGCAGGCCGCCCGCATCTTCGCGATCCGCGCGGGCTCCTGCCCCCAGTCGCCGAGCCCCTGCCTCCAGGTCTCGGCGACCCGGGTGGGATCGCCGTCGTCGACCCACGGCCGGAAGTCCTCGGCGCGCATCTCCGGGAACTGCAGGAGCAGGTTCCCGAGGTCTCCCTTGGGGTCGATCGCGATCGCCGGGATCCCGTCGATCGCCGCCTCCTCGAGGAGGCCGATCGCGAGTCCCGTCTTGCCGCTGCCGGTCATCCCGACGATGACACCGTGCGTCGTCAGGTCCTTCGAGTCGTACAGGAGCGGCTCGTTTCCGGTCTTCCCGGTCGCCGGATCGACGACCTTGCCGAGGTAGAACGCGCCGAGCTTCTCGTAGTCGAGCATGGGAGACTCCTGGAGAAGGGTCCCATCCTAGACGACCTCATCCCCGGCGGCGGTGCCACCAGGCGCTGACCTCCGCCGCGTCCATCGGCCGGGCGATGTGGAAACCCTGCGCGAGGTCGCAGCCGATCTCCCCGAGGAATCGGAGCGTCGAACCGTCCTCCACTCCTTCCGCGGTCGCCCGCAGATCGAGGCTGTGCCCGAGGTCGACGATCGACTTCACGACCGTCCGCGACTCCTCGGACTGCATCGCCGTCATGACGAACGACCGGTCGACCTTGATCTCGGAGAAGGGGAGCCGCACGAGCTGCAGCATCGAGGAGTACCCCGTCCCGAAGTCGTCGATCGAGAGCTGGAACCCCTTCATGCGAAGCCGCGTCAGAAGGCCCAGCGAGGCGACCGGATCCTCCATCGCCCCGGTCTCCGTGAGCTCGAAGGTGAGGTTGCCGGGCTTCACCCCGGTCTCCGCGCATCGCGCGGCGATCCGGTCGACGAAGTTCGGGTCCCGCAGCGTGCGCGCGGAGAGGTTCACCGAGACCGACACCCGCGAGGCCGCGCGGCCGTTCCGCACGTTCTTCGCGTACCAGTCGAGCACCTGCTCGAGGACCCGGTCGGTCAGCGCGTCGATCAGCCCGCTCGACTCGGCCAGCGGAACGAACCGGTCCGGCGGCACGATCCCGTGCTCCGGGTGCTTCCACCGCACGAGCGCCTCGAACCCCGCGAGCGCCCCGCCGCCGCAGGAGACCTTGGGCTGATAGAAGACCACGAGCTGGTCCCGCTCGATCGCGTCCCCCAGCGACTCGGCGGTGGCCTCCCACCGGGCGCCCGCGTCGAGCGACGTCGAACGCGCGAGCCGGACGGGTCCGTTCTCGGGTCCGATCGCCAGGAGCGCGCCGAGCGACGCCGCCGTGAACGGCTTGGAGAGTACCCCGGCGATGTCGAGGCCGTGTTCGCGCGCCGCGCGACCCGCGGCGTCGAGCACGCGGCTCCCCACCCCGCTCGTGAGGATGATCCGCGCGGTGCACCCGCGCAGCGCCAGCTGCAGCAGGACCTCCACGCCGTCCATCTTCGGCATCACGAGATCCAGTGCGATGTGCGTCGGGTCCCAGCGTTCGACGAGGAGGAAGAACTCGGCGGGATCGGTGGTGGCGCGCGCTTCCAGTCCGGAAGCTTCGGCGACCGACTGGATCAACCGGCCGACGACGGGCTCATCGTCGAGGACCAGCAGTCGTCCGTTCTGCATAAACACTCGACCTCTCGGGCCCCGTGCCGAACCGTGCGACTGCCTGCGAGGATCGTCCTCCCACGACGCGCTTGTCAAGGACTCCGAGGCGGAGCCGATTACGGTTGCGTGATCCTCGATCGGTTCCCGGCGCCTCCGGCTTCCTCAATGAGCGCGGATCACGCACACTCAGCCCGAATCGGCCTCGCTGAGAATGTCGAGATTGAAAGTGACGGCGATCGCGCGCGCCGCCTCCCGTCGCTCGAGTCCCGCCGCCATCACGCGTACCGCGTCGAGCTTCGACGTCTGAAGGCCGTCGCCCCGATACGGAGACGGGTGGAAGTGGGCGTCCCACCCGAACGCGAGCAGCAGCGCAAGCCAACCGGTGACCTCGGCCTTCTCCCCGCTCTCGAAGACGTGCCCCGGGGCCTCGAGCACGCGGCGCCTGTCCCCGTGGCCGCGTCGCAGCGCATCGACGATCGCCATCTCCTCGGGTCGGTCCTGCGGCCACTCGGTCAGTTGAACGAGGACGGCGTCGAAGGGCCCGAGCCAGTCGAGGAGGGCGCGGGAGAGGCGCGCCTGGTTCGCCGACTCCGGCGGCACCGCGAACCGGATCTCGAACAGCCCCGTCGCGGGAGCGAGCGGGACGTTTCGCGCGTTCGACCAACGCGCGATCTCGGCTTTCGTCAGGACTCGCATTCCCGCTCCGCGGCGCCTCGCGCCCCCGATGGCCGCATCGTACCGCGAAGCGCCTTCCCGGAGATCAGGCCGCCCCGCCGGCGGGCTTCGTTCCCCTCCCCATCACCCCTTCCGCGATCTCCACCCCCAGCGCCGCCCCGTCCCCGAGGACGAGCCCGAGGAAGCCGTTGAGGAGCAGCTCGAGCAGGTACGGCTCGCGCGGCGTTCCACCCAGGAGCAGGAGCGGCGTCGCGAAGAAGAAAACCCCCGCGACGATCGGGCCGACGACGAGGAACTTCCCGAAGCGGTGGCCGCTGCGCGCGAGGGCGTCGTAGACGAACGCCGCCAGGACGAGGGCGGCGGCGACGGCGGCCATCCACAGCGGACGCGTGAGCACGCGCGGGAAGCCGCCGCTCAGGTGAATGCCGAACTGCATCGCCGAGGCGGCGACGGCGATCAGAAGGCACACCGCCGGCTTGCCGACGCGCACGAACGCGAGCATCGCGGCGAAGAGGAGGCCCGTGCTCAGGCACTGGAAGCCGGGGCGCGACGGGTCGAGCACGGAGATGCGCGCAGGGCCGGCGAGGCCGAAGGCGCGGAAGACGTCGAGGGCCAGCCAGCCGGCGCCCGCGGCCCCGGCGAAACCGGACGCGATCCGGAGGGCGGCGGAAAGGCCGGAGTCCAACTCAGACCGGCGGACGCAGGGCCCGGTTGACGACGGCCTCGTCCACGACGAGCCGGCGGCGGTCGCCGACCTGCTTCACGTCGTCCTGCGAATACGGATCGAACTCGAACGGCTTGATGATCTTCCCCCAGACCGCCTTCAGGGCGCGGGCTCCGATACGGCTCGAGCGCGCCGCTTCCTCCGCGACCTTGCGGATCGCCCCCTCGGTGATCTCGAGATCGATCCCGTATTTCTTGAAGAAGCCCTGCGAGGCGCGGAAGACCGCGTCATCCGGCTCGACGAAGATCCGGGACAAGGTGCCCGCGTGCAGGTCCTCCAGGATGATCGCGTTGTCGAAGCGCGAGAGGAACTGCGGCTGCATGCCGTAGTCGAAGAGGTCCTCCTGCTTGAACCAGTGGCGCAGGGTGAAGTACTCCTTGATCTGGACCTCGCCGTCGGCGTAGACGGTCTCGGTCGGGAGCTTCACGCGGCTCGTCGGCGAGGTGACGCGCCGGTACACCTGGTCGTACAGGGTCTCGAAGGCCCCCGCGCACAGGAACAGCATCTTCCCGGTGTCGATGTGCACCGGGACCCTCTCGATCTGCTTGTTCCGGAACTGCGTGACGGGGAAGAGGATGCGCTCCCCCTCGATCAGGGTCAGCAGGCCCTGCTGGATGTTGATGCCGGTGACGTAGGGCTTGCCGCCGACCGTCGCCGAGATCTTGTCGATCTCGTCGATGCAGACGGTGGCGTGCTCCATGTAGTTCCCGATCTCCTCGGCGGTCGCGTCCTCCCCGAGGATCTCCCTCGCCCGCTCCTCCAGGCGCGTGAGCAGGCGGTTGGGGTCGACGATCCCCTCCTCGCTCGCGAACTGGTTGGCGTTCATGATCACGACCGACCGGTACTCGTGGAAGGCCTCGGTCGACTCGTAGAGGCGCTCCATGGCGCGCATGATCGTGGTCTTGCCGGTGCCGGAGTTCCCGATCATCAGGAGGTTGCCGTAGCGCTCCCCCTGGACGTGCTTGAAGATCGCGACGGAGACGAATCGGAGGGTCTCCTCCTGGCCGATCACCCGGGCCTGGAGGAAGGCGTTGATCTCGGTGGGCTTCATCGGGCTCCCCGGCTCCGGGTCGAAACGCCCCGGGCGAACTCGGGATTATAGGGCTCGTATACAGTCTCGGCACGGGAGGGGCCCGCCATGCAGATCATCCTGCTCTTCGTCCTGGCCGCCGCGGCGGTCGGAGCGTTCCTCTTCGCACGCGCGCGCCGGCGCCGGGGGGGCGAGATCCTCGACCGGGACGGGATCCCCGTCCGGGTCCGGGGGGTCCTCCCGATGGTCGCGGCGCTCGCGGTCGTGTTCCTGGTGCTGATCGCGTCGGTCCGGGTCGTCCCGGTGGGTCACAATCTCGTGATCTTCAACACGGTGACGAAGTCGTTCCGGGCGGCGGAGCAGGGGGTCGCGTTCGTGCCCCCCTTCATCGCCTCGACCCACCTCTACGACATGCGGCGGCTCGAATACACGATGTCCAAGATGACCGGGGAAGGGCGTCGCCCGGACACCGACGACTCGTTGTGGTCGCCGACGGCGGAGGGGCTGCAGGTCGGGATCGACATCACGGTCTGGCACCACATCGCGCCCGACAAGGTCATCGAGATCCACCAGAAGATCGGGCCGGATTTCGAGGAGAAGATCATCCGCCCGGCGATCCGGTCGGTGATCCGGCTCGTCATCTCCGAATACGCGGTCATGGACGTCTACTCCTCCAAGCGCGCGAGGATCCAGGAGGAGATCAACGCGAAGGTCAAGGCGCTCGTCGAAAAGGACGGGTTCGTGATCGACGAGATCGTGCTGCGCGACGTCCGCTTCACCGACCAGTTCGCCCAGGCGATCGAGCAGAAGCAGATCGCCCAGCAGTCCGCCGAGCAGATGAAATACGTGCTCGAGAAGGAGCAGCGCGAGGCGGAGCGGAAGGTGATCGAGGCGGAAGGGCGCGCCAACGCGATCGAGAAGATCAACGAGGCGCTGCGACAGAATCCGAACTACATCCGATACCTTTACGTGGACAAGCTCTCCGACAAGATCTCCGTGATCGTCTCCGACCAGAACACGATCATGGATCTCAAGGGGATTCTCGACGCGAGGAAGCCATGATCCGTGCCTTCGTTGCGGCGTGCGCCGCCGTTCTCGCCACGGCGACGCCCGCCGAATCCGCCGCGAAGCGACCCATGACCGTCGAGGACCTCTGGGCGATGACGCGCGTGGGCGCGCCTTCGCTCTCCCCCGACGGGAAGTGGGCGGTGTTCTCGGCGACCGACTGGTCGATGGAAGAGAACAAGTCCAACTCGGATCTTTGGATCGTGCCGACGGACGCGAGCGCGCCGCCGCGGCGGCTGACCTTCCACGAGGGGTCGGACGGCGGCCCGTCGTTCTCCCCCGACGGGCGCTTCATCCTGTTCAGCTCGAAACGCGGCGACGGGCCGTCGCAGCTGTACCGCCTGCCGGTCGACGGCGGCGAAGCGGAGAAGCTCACCGACCTTCCCGTGCCCCCGGAGGATCCGAAGTGGTTCCCGGACGGGACGAAGATCGTCTTCCTGGCGCACACCTGGCCCGACCTCAACGACGACTTCGCCGCGGTCAAGAAGCGGCTCGACGAGGCGGAGAAGGCGAAGGCGAAGGCGTTCGTCTCCGAGAACCGTCTCGTGCGGTACTGGGATCGCTGGGTCACCGACGGGCGGTATCCCCATTTCTTCGCCCTCGATCTCGCGACGCGGAAGGTCACCGACCTCACGCCGGGAATGGCCCGCCACATGGGCCTGATGGAGACCGGGGGCGGCTGGGACCTCTCCCCGAGCGGCGGCGAGATCGCCTTCACCGCGAACGCGACCGAGCCCCCCTATGCGACGCTCAACTACGACGTCTTCGTCGTCGGGGCCTCGGGCGGCCAGATCGTCAACCTCACCGCCGACAACCCGGCCGACGACGGCCGGCCGCGCTACTCCCCCGACGGACGCTGGCTCCTCTACGGCCGCCAGACGCGCGCGAACGTCGACCCCGACTTCACGAAGCTGACCCTGCGCAACCGCGATTCGGGAACGACGACGAACCTCGCCGCGGGTTGGGACTTCAACCCCTCCGGCTGGGAATTCGCGCCGGACTCGACGACGATCACCCTCGTCGCGGAGCAGGGCGGGCGCGACCACCTCTGGGCGCTCACGCTCGACGGAACCCCGCCGCGCCTCGTGCGCCGCGGGGGATCGATCGGCGGCGCGCGGCCGGGACCGGACGGGCTCGTCGTCTACTCGAAGCAGTCCATCCTCTCCCCGGCGGAGCTCTTCGCGACGACGCTCGCCGGCGAGGCCGAACGCGCGCTGACCGCCTTCAACCGCGAGCGCCTCGAGGCGCTCGACCTCGGCTCCTACGAGGACGTCCGCTTCCGGGGGGCCGGCGGCGACGAAGTGCAGATGTTCGTCGTCTACCCGCCCGGGTTCGACCCGAAGAAGAAGTGGCCGCTGCTGCAGGTCCTCCACGGCGGACCGCACGGGTCCACGACCGACAGCTGGCACTACCGCTGGAATGCGGCGTTGTTCTCCTCGAACGGGATCATCGGGGCCCACGTCAACTTCCACGGCTCGATGGGCGAGGGCCAGAAGTTCGCCGAATCGATCGTCGGCGCGCACGGCGACAAGCCGTACGAGGACGTCATGAAGTCCACGGACGCGCTGATCGCCCGCGGCTTCGTCGACCCGGAGCGGATGGCGGTCTCCGGCGGCTCGTACGGCGGTTACCTGACGTCGTGGACGATCAGCCAGACCCCGCGCTTCAAGGCCGCGATCGTCCATGCCGGCGTGTACGACTTCCTCTCGCAGATGGCCTCGGACGTCTCGTACGGGCGCCTCGAGAACTACGGAGGGACTCCTTGGGACTCGCCCGAGAAGATCGACCGCTGGTCTCCGAGCCGGCAGGCGAAGGGGTTCCGGACACCCACCCTCGTGATCCACGGAGACAAGGACTACCGCGTCCCGGTCACGCAGGGGCTCGAGCTCTACGGGGTGCTCCAGGCCAAGGGGGTCCCCTCGCGGCTCGTGGTCTTCCCCGAGGAGAACCACTGGGTGCTCAAGCCGCAGAACGCGAAGCTGTGGTGGTCGGAGTTTTTCGGCTGGCTCGACCGTTACGGGGTGACGGGGGGCGGGAAGTAGCTCAGAGCTTTCCGAGCGGAAGATCCGGCACGCGATCGAAGTGACGGCGATTCCGGGTCAGAAGCGTCGCCCCGTGCTCGAGCACGACCCCGGCGATCAGGCTGTCCGCCATGCCGATCGGCTCGCCCTTCGATTCGAGGTGCGTGCGGACGGCAGCGGCCCGATCGGCCCCCGACGGATCGAGCGCCAGACAACGAACCGCTGCGAGGAGGCGCTGGAGGCTCGCTCGCTGCCGCTCGCTGCGCGCGCCCGCGAGCAGCTCGAAGCGCGTCACGACCGTCGTGACGAGCCTCCCCCGCTCGAGTTCCCGCGCGACGCGTGCGGCTGCGGGCTCGCGGCCCTGTAGAAAGTCGATCAGGACGTCCGTGTCGGCGACGATCATCGCCAGGACTCGCGGATGCGCGACACGGCCTCCCGAAGCGCGTCGGCGTCCTTCGCCGAGAGGGAACCCCGGAGCGCGAGCGCGCGCTTGCGTCGTTCCGCTTTCTCGGCCTCGGCGTCGAGGTAGGCCTCGAGCGCCTCGGCGACGAGACCGGAGAACCCCTTCTCGCCCTTGCGGGCCGCGAGGTCGAGCAGGCGCGCCCGGTGGTCCTTCCGCATCTCGATCGTGGTCCGCATGGCGCGCCGAATATACATGCATGTGCATGCGGGTTCAAGGCTCAAGGGTACAGCGCCTTCGGCTCCGCGTCCCTCGCCCCCGCCGCGACCAGGAGCGCGATCGCCTCGGTCGAACCTTCCGCCTTCGCAGCGCCCAGGGCGGTGCGTCCGGCGGCGGCTTCGAGGTTCACGTCCGCTCCGGCGTCGATCAGCAGGCGCATCGCCTCGGTGCGGTTCGCCGCCGCCGCGACCATGAGCGCCGTCCGCCCCACGAAGTCACCGCGATTCGGGTCCGCACCGAGCTCGATCGCGGTCTTCACGCCGGAGGCGCTCGGAAGGACTGCGAGACGCACGAGGATCGGCTCCCCGTAGCGGACGCTCTGCGGGGCGTTGATGTCGGCGCCCTCCTTCACCAGGCGCCGCGCCTGCTCCACGTCCCCGCCGATCAGCGCGCGTCCGAGGTCGCGGTCGAGCGGTTTCGTGCAGGCCGCGAGGATCGCGACGCCCGCGAGGAGGACGGGGAGGCGCCTCATGGCCCGACCGGATCCCCGGTCCTGAGGAAGTGTCCTCCCGCGACGTGATGGATCGTGCGGTGCGCGTCGTCGGGAAACGCCCAGCGTCCGTCGCGGAACGAGGCGTCGTCGGCCCACGCGGCGACGACCTCGGCGACGAACAGATCGTAGCGCTGCGCGATCGCGGGCTCCGGGATCACCCGGCACTCCAGCCACGCGGCGCACCCCGCGATCAGGGGGGGCGCGACCTTCGAGGCGGGCTCGACGGCGAGGGCGTGTTTCGCGAACTTGTCGACTCCGGACCCCGATTCGCTCCCGAGCGCCCGCGTGAGGGCGGTCTGCGCCGCGGTGGGAACCGCGATCACGAACTCCCCCGAGGCCTCGACGAGGGACCGGGTGTACGTCCCCTCCGCGATCACCGCGGCGACCCGGGGAGGGTCGAAGTCGATCCCCATCACCCACGCCGCCGCCATCACGTTGCGACGCCCCGCGTGGGCGGAGGTGATCAGCGTGGTCGGACCGTGGTTGATCAGGCGGTAACACTTCGGGAGCGGAACGGCGACGCGCATCGCACCCTCGAAACAGCGACGGCCGCCCGGAGGCGGCCGTCGCGTCGGAGACTCGGAACCGGGATCAGGCCTTGCCGGCCTTCGAGATCGCGGCGACCTTGACGGTATCGCCCTCGAGCGTGCCCGTCACCTGGACGGCGAACCCGATGTTCTCCTTCGCCAGCTTCTGGTCGTCGATCTTGTAGATCTTGTCGCCGACCGAGAGGACGAGCGGAGAGCCGTTCTTGTTGCAGGACTTGATGCACTCGGCGCCCTTGGCGTTGGCGTTCGACTTGCCGCACTGGGCGTCCACGATCCATCCGGTGGCCTTGAACTCGCCGGCCATCGCCGGCAACGCCGCCAGGGCCAGGGCGGCCAGGAACAATGGGGCCTTTCTCATTCACGCCTCCTTGGTGATGCGCATGCCGTAGAAGGAACGATGCACGAAGAAGACCGAAACCGCAAAGAAGGCGGCGGCCAGCACGTGCGTGAGGGTCGAATTCCCCTGCTGTGCCGTGACGCTCACGGCGAGCTCGACGGCGAGCAGGCCGAAAAGGGTCGTGAACTTGATGACGGGGTTCATCGCGACCGAGGAGGTGTCCTTGAAGGGGTCGCCCACGGTGTCGCCGACGACGGTCGCGGCGTGCAGGTCCGAGCCCTTCTCCTTGAGGTCCACCTCGACGATCTTCTTGGCGTTGTCCCAGGCGCCGCCGGCGTTCGCCATGAAGATCGCCTGGAACAGTCCGAAGAGGGCGATCGACATCAGGTACCCGATGAAATAGAAGGGCTCGAAGAAGGCGAAGGCGAGGGTGCCGAAGAACACCGCGAGGAAGATGTTGAACATCCCCTTCTGGGCGTACTGCGTGCAGATCTCGACGACCTTCTTCGAGTCCTCGACCGAGGCCTTGGTCGCCCCCTCGAGCTTGATGTTCTTCTTGATGAACTCGACCGCGCGGTAGGCTCCGGTCGTGACCGCCTGGGTCGAGGCGCCGGTGAACCAGTAGATCATCGCGCCGCCGGTGATCAGGCCGAGCAGGAACGGCGGGTGGAGCAGCGAGAGCTTGTCGAGGTTGATCGTCAGGCCGTGGGTCAGCGCGACGATGATCGAGAAGATCATCGTCGTGGCGCCGACGACGGCGGTCCCGATCAGCACCGGCTTCGCCGTCGCCTTGAAGGTGTTCCCGGCGCCGTCGTTCTCCTCGAGGTTGTGCTTGGCCTTCTCGAAGTTGACGTCGATCCCGTAGTTCTTCTTGATCTCGTCCTTCACGCCCGGGATCGCCTCGATCTGCGAGAGCTCGTAGACCGACTGGGCGTTGTCGGTGACCGGACCGTACGAATCGACGGCGATCGTGACCGGGCCCATGCCGAGGAACCCGAAGGCGACGAGGCCGAAGGCGAAGACCGCCGGCGCGATCATGCCGACCTGGTCGAGCCCCTGCATGCTGACCCAGTACGCGATCCCCATGAGGCCCATGATCGTCATGCCGAGCCAGTAGGCGCTGAAGTTCCCGGCGACGAGGCCGGAGAGGATGTTGAGCGACGCGCCGCCCTCGCGGGAGGAGGTCACGACCTCGCGGACGTGGCCGGAGTTGGTCGAGGTGAAGATCTTGACGAGCTCGGGGATGATCGCGCCCGCGAGCGTGCCGCAGGTGATGACCGTCGAGAGCTTCCACCAGAGCGAGCCGTCCCCGAGGTCGGGGATCAGCAGGTACGACGCCAGGTAGGTCAGGACGACCGAGACGATCGAGGTCAGCCACACCAGGCGCGTGAGCGGGTGCTCGTAGTCCATCTTGTCGACGTTCTTGTACTGGCTCTTCGCGAGGGCCTCGTTGATGAGGTACGAGGCGCCGGAGGCGATGACCATCACGATACGCATCATGAAGATCCAGACGAGCAGCTGGATCTGGACGGTCGCGCTCGACACCGCGAGTAGGATGAACGAGATCAGCGCGACGCCGGTGACGCCGTAGGTCTCGAAGCCGTCGGCCGACGGGCCGACCGAGTCGCCCGCGTTGTCGCCCGTGCAGTCGGCGATCACGCCCGGGTTGCGCGCGTCGTCTTCCTTGATCTTGAAGACGATCTTCATGAGGTCGGCGCCGATGTCGGCGATCTTCGTGAAGATGCCGCCGGCGATACGCAGCGCCGCCGCGCCGAGCGACTCGCCGATCGCGAACCCGATGAAGCAGGGGCCCGCGTAGTCGCCGGGGATGAACAGGAGGATGAAGAGCATGATCACGAGCTCGACGCTGATCAGCAGCATGCCGATCGACATGCCGGCCTTCAGCGGGATCGCGTAGCAGGGATACGGCTTCCCGCCCAGGCTCGCGAACGCGGTGCGCGAGTTCGCGAAGGTGTTCACGCGGATGCCGAACCAGGCGACGCCGTAGCTCCCCGCGATGCCGACGAGGCTGAACAGCAGGATGATCGCGACCTTCACGAGCGAGAACTGCAAGAGCACGCCGAAGTAGAACGCGATGATCACGCCGATGAACAGCTCGAGGATCAGCAGGAACTTGCCCTGCTGGAGCAGGTAGGTCTTGCAGGTCTCGTAGATGAGCTCGGAGATCTCGCGCATCGACGCGTGGACCGGGAGGTTCTTCAGCTGCGTGTAGATCACCATGCCGAAGGCCAGGCCCAGCGCGCACACGAGCAGCCCCGCGAGCAGCAGGGTGTGGCCGTCGATGCCGCCGAGGAAGGTCACCTGGCTGAGATCCGGCAGGATGAGGTTGGCCTCCCCTCCCGGCTTGTGGGCGGGGGCGCCCCCCGCCTCCGACGCGAACGCGACCGTCGCGCCCATCGACGCCACGACGGCCAGGAGCGCCGTCGCGAGCACTGCCCGCACGGCGCGGCTCCTTGAAGCTGCCAAGAAACTCATAGGCCCCTCGCTTAGAGTTGTTCTTGGGGTTGGCCGCCTGCGGGACGCAGACGCTTCAGCACCCGTCGTTCCGAGGACCCGCCCTCGAAACCGTGTCCTTATAGCAGCGAAGACGGCGAGGTGTCGAACGCGGAAAGGGCCGAACGAACCTCCGTCAAACCGCGTCTTCGACGCACTTTCGCCGCGGCCCCTTCCGCCCCGCGCTAGCATCGCCGCATCCGAAGGGGTGACCCATGCCGAAACGCCCGCTCGCCCTCGCCGTCGCGTTTCTCCTCGCCGTCGGCCACGCTCCGGCGGCCGGTCTCGAGCCCGAGCAGAAGCTCCAGCTCGCCAAGCTCGACCTCGGGCTGATCGCCCTGCTGGTCGCCGGCTTCGAGGGGGTGATCCCCGAGGACCCGAGCGGCACGGGGTCGGAGAAACGCGGACCCGAGATCGACGGGCTCCAGAGCGTCCCGGATCTGCTGAAGTACCTCGGGCCGGTCCGCGCGGTGCGCGTTCCGCTCAGGGATCCCTGGGGGCACACCTACGGCTGCGCCGTCACGGAGCAGCACCTCGTCCTCGTGAGCGACGGCCCCGACGGCACCCCCGACCTGGACTGGGGCACGGACGACGCGGCCGTCGACGCCGTGGTCCAACGCCTCACCTCCGGGAGCACGTTGGTGCGCGACGACATCGTCTGGATCGACGGGAAGACGTTCGGCGCCGATCCCGAGCGGGCGTCGAAGGAGGCGATGGCGTCGCTGCGCTCGATCGCCGTGGCGGTGGAGTCGTACGCCGTCGACGCGGATGTCTACCCCTCGTCCGAGGGGCGCCTGGTGCCGATCGACGCGGTGACGGGAATGCTCGAGCCGGCGTACATCAAGTCGGCGCCGCGCACCGACCCCTGGGGGTTCCCGATCCTCTTCGTCTCGGACGGCAGCCACTACCTGCTCGTATCGCACGGAGCGGACGGCCTGCTCGAGCAGACGTACACGATCGAGGGCTTCGTCCTCGGCGACGGAAAGAACCGCGGTCGCGGCGCGGTCGGCAGGCCCGGGGACGATCTCGTGTTCTGCGACGGCTCGTTCGCCCAGTGGTACGAGCCGGTCGACGCTGCGGACGAGCCGTGAGCGTGGCCCCCACCCGGGTCAAGATCTGCGGCATCCGCTCCGACCGCGACCTCGCGCTCGCCGTCGAGGCCGGGGCCGATGCCGTCGGCTTCCTCGTCGGGCTCGACTACGAGACCGACGACGCCCTCCTCCCCGAGGCCGCCGCCGCGCTGGCGCGCCAGGTTCCCCCCTTCGTGACCCGGGTCGTCGTGACCCACCGGACGACGGTCGACGAGGTGGCGGAGCTGGCGTACGCGGTCCCCTGCGACGCCGTGCAGCTGCACGGGGAGTTCCCTCTCGATCGGATCGACCTGCTCCGTCTCTCCCTTCCCCCTCCGGTGCGGGTCCACCGGGTCGTGCACGTGACCGGCCCCGAGGCCGTTCCCTTCGCCGCGGAGGTCTCCCACGTCGCGGACGCGGTGCACCTCGACACCCGGACCGACGACCGCGTCGGCGGAACGGGGCTGGTCCACGACTGGAAGCTGAGCATGCGCATCGTGAAATGGGTGCGGAAGCCTGTCGTCCTGTCGGGCGGGCTCACCCCCGAAAACGTCCGGGACGCGATCCGCGCGGTCGCCCCGGCCGCGGTCGACGTCAACACCGGGGTCGAGGACGCCGACGGGGCCAAGGACCCTCATCGCCTGCGCGCCTTCGTGAAGGCGGCGCGGGGAAGTTGACGACTTCGGGCCCGGACCTGCGTAATCCTTCCCCGTGATCCCCGCCACCCCCCTCGTCTTCGTCGTCGACGACGACGCCGCCGTCCGGCGGTCGCTCGCGCGCCTGCTCGACTCCGTCGGGCTGCGATCGGAGACCTTCGGCTCGGCCCAGGAGTTTCTGGCGCGGCAGGACCCCGGAGGTCCCGCCTGCCTCGTCCTGGACGTCCGGATGCCGGGGCTCTCGGGGCTCGACCTCCAAGATCGGCTCGCCTCCCGCGCCGAGGTGCTCCCGATCGTCTTCATGACCGGCCACGGGACGGTCCCGATGTCGGTCCGCGCCATGAAGGCCGGGGCCACGGACTTCCTCCAGAAGCCGTTCGACGACCAGGCCCTCCTCGACGCGGTCCTGGCGGCGCTCGACCGGTCCCGCGCGGCTCGCGAGGCCCGCTCCCGTCGCGAGGAGGTCCTCGCCCGCCTCGCGACGCTGACCCCGCGCGAGCGGGAGGTCTTCGACGGCGTCGTGCGGGGACTGCTCAACAAGCAGATCGCCGCCGAGCTGGGAAGCGCCGAGAAGACGGTGAAGATCCACCGGGGCCGGGTGATGCAGAAGATGCGGGCGGAGTCGGTCGCCGACCTCGTGCGCATGGCGGGACTGCTGGCGTGACGATGTCGAACCTTGGTCCTATTTCGCGCGGGCCCGTCCCCTTCGTACCTTCGGCCCGATGCCCGCAGCGTCCAGGTCCGTCGTGGGGATCGTCGACGACGATCCCGCCGTCCGTCGCGCGCTCGCGCGCCTGGTCGCGTCGATGGGGCACGCCGTGAGGGTGTTCGCGTCGCCGTCGGAGATCCTGTCGGCGGGCGGGACGCGGGGGCTCGACTGCCTCCTGCTCGACGTGCGACTCCCCGGGATGGACGGGTTCTCCCTCTACGCACGGCTCTGCGAGGAGCGTCGCCTCCCGGTGATCTTCGTGACCGCCCACGACGACGCGGCGGCGCGCGCCCGGGCGGCGCAAGCGGGGGCGGTCGCCCTGCTCGCCAAGCCGTTCGACGACGGCCGCCTCCTCGACGCCCTTCTCGAGGCCACCGCCGACGGCCCCTCGGCGCCCCTCGAACGGACGCGTCGCCGTCCTCCCGTCCCTCCGGAGGCCCGTTGATCGGCGCCCTCGCCGCCGTCGTCTTCGCGGCCGCCGCCCAGGGGACCGAAGCGTCGCGCCTCGACGAGTTGCACCGCCTCTCGCACGAGACCCGCACGACGGCGCCCGCGGACGCGATCCGCCACGGCGAGGAGGCCGTCGCCCTCGCCGAGCGGACCGGCGACGACGCCGCGCTCGCCCGCGCCCTGAACGACGTCGGCGCCGGGCACTACTTCCTTTCCGACTACGGGCGGGCCCTGGGGTTCTGGGAGCGCAGCCTCGCGGTCGCCGAGCGCGTCGGCGAGCCGTCCCGGATCGCGGACGCGCTCAACAACCTCGGCATCCTCCACTACGTCTGGGGGGACTGGGAGCGCGCGCTCGAGGCTTACGGCCGCGCCCTCGAGATCCGCCGCCGCACCGGCGACCGGAAGGGGATCGCGGCCGGGTACAACAACCTCGGGAACGTCGCCTACGCGGCGCACCGCTACGAGGAGTCGCTCACCTGGTATGCGGACGCGCTTCCGCTCTACGAGGCGCAGGGCGAGGCGTCGATGCTCGCCAACACGCTCGACAACATGGGGCTGTCCCTGCAGGCGCTCGGGCGCCTGGACGAGGCGAGGCGGCGCCTCCTCGAGGCGCTCGCGATCCAGGAGCGGATCGGGGACGAGCCGGGGATCGCCCTCACCCTGAACAACCTCGGCGACGTGGACGTCGCGGCGGGCCGCCACGACGACGCGGAGCGCGGATACCGACGCGCCCTGGAGATCCGCGAGCGGCTCGGCGACCGGCAGGGAGCGGCGATCGTCCTCCAGAACCTCGGACGGCTGCACTCGCGCCGGGGTCGTCACGAGCCCGCGCTGCGGGACCTCGAGCGGGCCCTCGCGATCGCGCGCGAGCTCGGCGTGCGGGAGATCGAGCGCGACGTGCACCTCGCCCTCTCGGAGACCCACGAGCGGATGGGGCGCAGCGACCTCGCCCTGGCCGACCACAAGCGGTACAAGGCGGTCGCCGACGCCCTGCTCGACGGCACGACCGCGCGGCGCCTGGCGGACTGGAAGGCGCGTTACGACGTCGAGAAGAAGGACCGGGAGATCGAGCTGCTGCGCCGCGACCGGAGGTTCCAGGCCCTCGTCCGGAACGTGACGATCGGCTCGGGCGTGCTCGCGTTCGTCGTCGGCGCGCTGCTGTGGAACCGGTCGCGCCTGAAGTCCCGCGCGCGGCTGGAGCGGACCCGGGCCGAACTGACCCACGTCTCGCGGGTCGCGGTCCTGGGCGAGATGGCCTCCACGCTCGCGCACGAGGTGAACCAGCCTCTCACCGCGATCCTCAGCAACGCCCAGGCCGTCCGCAGGCTCGTCGCGTCCGGGCGCCTCGACCCCGCCGAGCTCGACGAGGCGCTCGCCGACATCGCGGACGGGGCGGAGCGGGCCCGCGAGATCGTCTCGCGCCTGCGCACGATGATGCGGCGCGGCGAGGCGAAGCGCGAGCGCCTGTCGGTCGACGAGGCCTTCCGCTCGATCGAGAAGATCCTCCGCGCCGACGCCCGACAACACGGCGTGAACCTCGAGCTCGAGCTGGGATCCGCCCCGGCCGCCGTGCTCGGCGACACCGTGCAGCTCCAGCAGGTCCTGCTGAACCTCGTGCGCAACGGCGCCGAGGCGACCGCCGGCAGCGACGGCGAGCGGCGGCTGACGGTGACCACGCGCAGGGAGGGGGGGCGCGTCGTCGTCGCGGTCCGGGACCAGGGGCGTGGGGCCGACGACGCGGTGCTCTCCGCGATGTTCGACCCCTTCGTCACGACCAAGCCGGAGGGGCTCGGGATGGGACTGCCGATCTCGTCGGCGATCGTCGAGGCCCACGGAGGGACGCTCACGGCGACGCGCAACGACGACGCCGGGCTCACCTTCCGCTTCGACCTGCCGGCCGCGGTCACCCCTGCGGCGGCTTCTTCAGCACCATCAAGAAGAACTTGACGGTGAAGTAGATCACGATCGTCCAGGTGGCGACGAGCATCACCCACGCGCCGGCCGTCATGCCTTGCCCCCTTCCCCGCGCTTGCGGCGCCACGCCAGCCAGACGAGCCCGCCGATCCCGACGAACAGCGCCGACAGGAGCAGACGCGTGAGGTCCTTGACGAGCTTCGGCGTGGCGTGCCCGGTGTCGGAGAACCACCGCCCGGCGTCTCCGACGTGCAGGAGCTTGCCGACGACGCTGTCCGCGGCGAACGGCCAGCCTTCCCCGGAGGCGAGCGAGGCGAACGCCGCGCTCCAGTCCCCGGCGGGCTTCACGAGCGAGGTCGTGAAGATCACGATGAGGAAGACCGGGGTGACCCACTGGATCACGAAGCGGAAGGCCCGCGGCACCACCATGTCGGCGCCGCGCGTGATCTCTTCCCATCCCTTCTTCATGCCGAAGATGTAGGCGAAGATCACCGCCTCGCCGAGGGCGAAGACGACGAGCGAGAAGGTCCCCGTCCAGTAGTCGAACTCGTCGAACGCGCCGCCGGGGTAGAGCCAGACGCAGAAGAAGCCGAGCGCGAGCGTCGAGGCCCCGAAGGCGAGCGCCGACTTGACCCGCGGGAGCTTGAACTCGTCCTCGAGGAACGCCATCACGGGCTGCCCCATCGCCAGCGACGAGGTGATCCCGGCGAAGAAGAGCAGGCCGAACCACATCGCGCCGGCGAACGGCGCGAACCAGCCCCAGTTGTTGAACAGCGTGGGAAGCGTCAGGAAGCCCAGGCCGAACCCGCTCCCGCCGGCGGTCGCGGACTGCACGGCGGCCAGGCCGAGGTAGGCCGTCGCGATCGGGATCAGGATCGAGCCGCCGAGGATCACCTCGACGAACTCGTTCATCCACCCCGCCGAGGCGCCGTTCAGCGCGATGTCGTCGTTCTCCCGCACGTACGACGCGTAGCACTGGATCGAGCCCATCCCCACCGACAGCGTGAAGAAGATCTGCCCCGCGGCGGCGAGCCACACCGAGGGGTTCCCCAGTCCGTCGAAGTTCGGGGCCCAGACGAAGTTCAGACCCTCGAGCGGGCTCTGCACGACTCCGGGATCGGAGGTGCCGAGGGTGAGCCCGCGCACCGCGAGGACGATCCCGAAGAGGATCAGCAGCGGCATCCCGATCTTGGCCGCCAGCTCGATCCCCTTCGCGAGCCCTTTCGAGAGGATCCAGACGTTCAGCGCGAGGGTGAGCAGGAACCAGAAGAGCGCCTCCATCGGGACGGCGAACAGCGACGTCTCGTGCACGCCGAGGTAGGCCGGGAAGAAGGTCTTCGGGTCGGTGGTCGAGAAGGTCCCGACGACCGAGTGGAAGACGTACGCGAGCGTCCACGACTCGATGTAGCAGTAGTACGCGGCGACCGTCAGGTTCGTGAAGATCCCGAAGACGCCCAGGTACTTCAGCCACCGGTGCTTGCCGAGACGGTCGAGCATGCCGGGTGCGGAGTGGTGGCCGTACTTGCCCCCATGGCGACCGATCGCCCACTCGATCCAGAGGAGCGGGATCCCCATCAGCAGGAACGACACGAGGTACGGAATCAGGAACGCCCCGCCGCCGTTGGCCGCGGCCTGCGCCGGGAAGCGCAGGAAGTTCCCCAGACCCACCGCGTTCCCGGCCATCGCCAGGACGAGCCCGACGCGGCTTCCCCAGCGCTCGGTTTGGCTCACGTCTCCCCCCGGAAACAAGAAGGCCCGAACCGTAACACGGTCCGGGCCTTCCGAAGCCTCGTTGTCGGTGGAACGGTCCGGTCAGCTCTCCATCCGGGCGATCTTCTCGTCGGTGACGATCCCGACCTTCAGGTCCTCACCCACCGCCTTGCGCGCGATGTCGAGGATCTTGACGATCGCCTCGTAGTTGAGCTTCTCCTCGGCCGCCAGGAACAGGATGCGGTCGACGGACTTGCGGTTCTCGAAGGTCTCCTTGAACCGCTTGGCCATGTCGGCCATCGGGACGGGATCCTTGTTGATGAAGATCGTGCAGGTGGACGGCAGGTCCGCGCCGTTCAGGGGCTCGACGATGTTGCAGTTCTGCGTGTTGACCGCGACGATGATCTGCTTGGCATCCGGCGAAGGGGGCGTCTCCTGCGGCGGCGCCTCGCGCGGGATCTTGATCTCGAAGCCCATCTGCGCCATCGGCGCGACGACCATGAAGATCACGAGCAGCACCAGCAGGACGTCGATCAGCGGCGTGACGTTCATGTCGGA
The DNA here is from genome assembly GCA_036376135.1 of Candidatus Polarisedimenticolaceae bacterium. NCBI lineage: Bacteria > Pseudomonadati > Acidobacteriota > Candidatus Polarisedimenticolia > Candidatus Polarisedimenticolales > Candidatus Polarisedimenticolaceae > Candidatus Polarisedimenticolaceae bacterium. Next base: position 19,063 of record DASVAW010000039.1, read on the forward strand.
CTTGAGTCCGCCGGTGTCTCCGACTTGCATGCCCATGGGGATCTCCTTACTGGCCCGCGCGTTTTTCGGCGATGAGCCCGACTTCCTCGAACCCCGCGCCGCGCACCACTTCCATCGCGTGCTTGACGTCGCCGTAGGTCAGGCGACCGTCCGCCTTGATGACGACCGGCGCCTTCTCGTTCCGCTGGAACTCCTCGGTCAGCCGGTTCTTCAGCGTGGTTTCGTCCAGAGGGTTCTTGTCCTTGCCGATGTAGTACTGCTTCGAGAAGGCCAGGGCGACGAGGACCTGCTCTTTGGTCTCGGGCTTCTGCGGCGGGTCCGACGCCTTCGGGAGGACCACCGCGGGGCCCGATTGGAGCATCGGCGTCACCACCATGAAGATGATGAGGAGCACCAGCATCACGTCGACGAGCGGCGTGACGTTGATCTCCGAGTTGGGCTTGCCGGCCTTGACGGCCGACGCGCCCTTACCTTCCAGCATGCGTGGCTTCGTGCTTCTTGAGGAAGAAGTCCACCAGCTCCGCGGAGGAGTTGGACATCTCGATCATGAAGCGCTCGTGGCGGGTGGTGAAGTAGTTGTACGCCATGACCGCGGGAACGGCGACGCCGATGCCCAGGGCCGTCGCGTACAGCGCCTCGGCGATGGCGCCCGAGACGGCGCCGATGTTCCCCGCGCCGGCGGTCGAGATCGTGCCGAACGCCGCGATGATCCCGAGCACCGTGCCGAACAGGCCGATGAACGGGGCGGCGGAGCCGATCGTCGCGAGCCCGGAGAGGCCCTTCTTCATCTCGGCGGCCGTGAGCGCGACGGAGCGGTCGAGGGCGCGCCCGACGGCGGAGACGAGGTCGTGCGTGTTCTTCATGTCCTTCTCGTCGTTCTGGTACTCGAGAAGGCCCGCGATGACGACCTTGGCGATGTGCGAGCTCTTGAACTTGCGCGCCGTGGCGACCGCCTCGTCGAGCTTGTTCTCCTTCAGGCACTTCACGAAGGCCGGCAGGAACTGCAGCGACTCGTTCCGCGCGTTCCGGTACGACTTCCAGCGGTCGAACATGACCGCCAGCGAGTACACGGACAGGATCACCAGCATCACCCACGTGAACTTGCCCACGAAGGATGCGTGCGTGAAGGCCGACCACATAGTGTGTTCCATCGACAGGGCTCCTTCTCTCTCGGAATCTTCTTAGAGGCCGGATCTCGAGGCTTCGAGAATCACCGCAGCTTGAACTGGACGACGATCGTGAAGTAGATCGCCACCGGACGCCCGTTCTGCAGTGCCGGCTTGTATTTCCACTGCTTCACGGCCGCGATCGCCGGCTCGTTGAACATCGGGTTCGAGGACGCGAGGACGACGCACTCGCCGACGTCCCCGTTGGTCTGGATCACCGCCTGGATCGTCACCTTCCCCTCGATGCGCGCGCGACGCGCGACGTCGGGGTAGAGGGGCTCGACCTTCTTGAGGATCGTCGGGAGCACGACGTCGCCCGTCGGGAGGATCGGGACCTCCGCGTCGCCGACGCCGCCGAGGACGCCACCGACCACGCCGCCGACCACGCCGCCGACCACGCCGCCGGGCACGCCGCCCTCGACGCCGCCCTCGACGCCGCCTTCAACGCCCGCGTCGTCCGACCCGGTGTCGGTGATGATCTCCTCGGGAGTCTCCACCGGCTGCACGATCTCGTCGGGGCGCACCGGCTCGATCTTCTCGACCTTGGGGGTGTCCGGCTTCTTGGCGGCCGGCGGAGGAGGAGGGGGCGGAGGGGGAGGCGGAGGGGGCGCGGCGCCGATGAAGGAGATCATGAGGTCCGGGTCCTCGACCGCCTTCACGACGAGGTACGACGCGCCGACGATCCCGCCGATCACGACCACGTGCAAGAGCAGCGCGATCGGGATCGTCCACCACTGCCCCTTGCCGACCCCGCCCTTCCGGCTCTCGATCATCGAGTCGAACATGCTCGGGATCTCCTAGGCCTTGCCCTTGGCCGGGGCCTGCGCCAGGAGCTTCTTGCGAAGCTCCAGGGCCTGGTTGCGGAGCTCTTCGGCCTTCATGATCGCCTCGCCGGCTTCCATGTTCTTGCCGACGTTGGCGAACGCCTTGGCCTGCTCACGATAGAGGAGGTTCTTGTACGTGATCGCGTCGAGGTATTCCTTCTCGATCGCGAGCGCCTTGTCGGCGGCGGCGAGCCCGCGGGCCACCACCTGCTCGCGCTCGTCCTGGGAGACGGTCGCTCCGCCGTGATAGGAGCGCGCCCAGCAGGCGACCGCGATCGAATACCACGCTTCCTTGTTGTCCGGCTCGAGCTGCGCGCGTTTGTCGAGATAGAGCAACCAGTTCTGGACGTCGCCCTTCTTCTGGTACATCCCGGCGAGCTGGCTGATCAGCTCCTTGTTGTCGGGTTTCTTGGCGAGCTCCTGCTCGAGAAACGCGATCGCCTTGTCGGCCTGGCCGGAGGAGTCGAGAAAGGCCAGGTAGTACTTCCTGACCTTGTCGGCCTGGTCCTCGTCCGGAGCCTTGAGCGTCAGGAGCTTCTCGAAGGCGAGAAGGCCCTTGGTCTCGTATTCCTTGTCCTTCGCATGGGTCGAACCGGGCTTGTAGAGCGCGATGTAGGACATCGCGGTCAGGTAGTTGGCCAGCCAGTCGTCGGGCGTGCGCTGCAGGATTCCCTGGTAGATCGGAAGGGCCTCTTCGTAGCGCTGCGCCTTGTAGAGCTCGTTGGCCTTGTTGATGTCGACCCGGTTCTGGAACGTCGTGCATCCGGTGGAGACGGTCACGACGGCGGCAATCGCCGCTCCCCCCACGAACACGCCCAGCCTCATTCGCACTCCTTCGGAGAACGGCATGATCCACGCCGACTCCGGGCTCGCGCCACCCGGGGGCCTTCCCACCGCTGCGCCTGCTCCGCAGCGCGCCCCGCGCGTTCGCGAGCGTGTCCACCCTGGCCTTCTAGACCCTTTTGGAGCCAAGGCAAAGGCGGATGTTAGCCCAATCCCCTTTTTCGAGCCAACCTCCCCGCACGAGGACCGCGGACGGGAGGTCCGGGGCCGCGCCGCCGTTGACCGGACGGGTTTTCAGGGGTATACGCGGCGCATGGCACGTCCGCGTGCCGTGGGGGTAAACCGCATGAAAAGACTCGTCTTGGCGGCAGCCGTGACCACCCTGTCCGGAGTGGCCATGGCCTCGACGGTGATCGGCCTGAGTCTCGAAGACCAGGCCCGGCTTGCGACCCAGGTGGTCGTCGGAGAGGTCCTCACCCTCGAGGGGGTCGACCATCCTGAAAACGGCCTCGAGACCGCGGTCACCGTCCGGGTGATCCGCAGCCTCAAGGGGGACGTTTCCCCGGGAGGGACGGTCACCTTCCACACCCGCTCCGGGGAGCTGGACGGGGAGATCTCGACGGCCGTCGGAGAGGCGGTCTTCCGCCCCGGCCAGAGGACCCTGGTCTTCGTCGAGTCGATCGACGGCCGGCTCTACAACCTCGGCCTCTCGTACGGGGTCTTCGACGTGCGCGAGGACGACCGAGGCCGGATCTCCGTCGTCCGCGCGATTCAGGACGGCCTGGACATCGTCGGCGACGGCCCCGGGGACGGACCGTTCTCCCTCGAGGAGATCGCCGCGCGCGTCGCCTACACCCGCAAGAACCCGCGCTTCGACCACCCGATGGTGCGCGAAGCCTTCGGCGAGGGGAGGTAGCCATGCGCCGCATCCACGTTCTCGTCGCCCTGGCCCTCGGGGCGCTCGTCGCGACCGACGCCGCCGCGTATTGCCTGACCGGGGTCCGCTGGCCGGCCTCGGCCGGGGTCTACTACAACCCCGCCGGCAAGATCACGAGCGGGCAGTGCATCAGCGCCTCCCAGATGGACTCCGCCGTGACCGGCGGCATCACCCCCTGGAGGGCGCTGACGTACGCCGGGACGACCGGCGCCGCGCCCAACAAGCGGGACGGCCGCAACGTCGTCGGCTGGGCGAAGCTCGGCGGCGGGACCCTCGGGATCACGAACTACCTCAGCAACGACCGGACGCGCACGGTCGCCTGCAAGGGCAACCTCTTCGCGAACCTCTACGAGGCGGACGTCCGGATCACGACGTCGTACCGCTGGACGGCCGGGGGAGGCGGCTGCCCCTGCGCGGCGGGGTCGGCGTTCTACGTCGACGGCGTCTCGGAGCACGAGTTCGGCCACGTGGTCGGTCTTTGCCACGTGAACCAACCCTCCTCGCTGATGTACCCCTCGTTCGGCGTCTGCGAGAACAAGAACAAGGGGAGCGACGAGACGGCGGGCGAGTCGGCGCTCTGTTACTGAACCGAGAGGGGGCGGGCACCGTTTCGCTGGCGCGAGACGGTGCCTGTCGCCATCTTCCCCACTCATGACCGACCCCTCCCCCAAAGGCTGGCGTGCGTTCGTCGCCGCCATGCGCTCCTGGCGCACGGCGTCGGTCGCCCTGCAGTCGTTCGCGTCGGGGCTCCCGCTCGGATTGATCCTGATCGCGATCCCCGACTGGATGCGCTCGATCGGGGTCGACATCAAGACCGTCGGCCTCATCACCCTCGCCCAGGCGCCGTGGTCCTTCAAGATCCTCTGGTCCCCGCTGATGGACCGATGGTCGCCCCCCTTCCTGGGGAGACGGCGCGGGTGGATCGCGATCGCCCAGGTCGTGCTCCTGGCCCTGATGCTGGGCCTCGCGGGGGTCGGCGGGCACCCCGACACGCCCTGGGTCGTGGGCGCCTTCGCGCTCGCCATCGCCTTCGCCGGGGCGACGCAGGACATCGCCATCGACGCCTACGCCGTGGACGTCCTCCGCAAGGAGGAGCACGGCGTCGCGGTCGGCGCGCGCACCGCGCTTTATCGCGCGGCGATGATCCTCGCGGGGAACCTCGCGATCTGGGCGGCGGCGTCGATCTCGTGGCCGCTCGTGCTCGTCGGGCTCGCGCTGATGTTCCTGCCGATGCTCCTCGTGGTCGCACGATCTCCGGAGCCGCCGGAGCCGGCGGTGGCGCCGAAGACGATCCGCCAGGCGGTCTGGCTCCCGTTCCTGGGGTTCCTTTCCCGCCACCGCGCCCTCGAGATCCTCGCCTTCGTCGTCTGCTACAAGCTCGCCGACAACCTGGCGGGGGCGCTCGTCAGCCCGTTCCTCATCGACATGGGGTACGGACCGACCGATCGCGGATTCTGGCGCGGGTGGATCTCGACGTTCGGAGTCGTCGGCGGGACGTTTCTCGGCGGCGCCCTCACCCCGGTGCTCGGGATGGGTCGCGCGCTGTGGATCTTCGGATTCCTCCAGATCGCCTCGAACGTCGGATACGTCTTCGTCGCCGACGCCGGACCCGACCGGTGGCTGATGTTCTCCGCGGTGGCCGTCGAGGCCGCCACGACCGGGCTCGGGACCGGCGCCTTCTTCGTGATGCTCCTGCGTCTCACGCAGAAGCGCTTCTCCGCGACCCAGTACGCCCTCTTCTCGAGCCTGTTCGGGATCCCTCGCATCGTGTCGGGGCCGATCTGCGGGTTCCTCGTCGACGCCGTCGGGTGGAAGGCGTTCTTCTGGTTCACGATCGCGATGGGGATCCCGGGGCTCTTGTTCCTCGCGCGGTTCGTCCCCTGGGGGGTGCGCGAGGTCGAGTTCGAGATCGAGCCCCCGAAACGCGAGCCGATTTCCGCCGCGGGACTGCGGCGCCGCGCGTTCTTCGGCGGTGCGGGCGCCCTCGTCGCGGCCGTCCTGATCGTCGCGACCCTCGACGCCCTGAAGGCGATGCGCGGGAAGCCCGAGGCGAGCTTCGACCTCGTCGCCGCGCTCGGCGCCCTCGCCCGGCCGGACGACGTGGGCTCGTGGACGACCGTCGGCGGTATCCTCGTCGTGGGTGCCGCCGGCGCCCTCTTCGCCGCGGCGTACGCCGCCGCGCGGAGCGGCGCGGGCCAGGACGAATAACGGAGCTCACCCTTGGCCTCTTGGCCCGTCGTCGCGATCACCGGCGCCTCGAGCGGAATCGGGCGGTCCCTCGCCGTGAAGCTCGCGGCCCGCGGGTCGGCGGTGGCCCTGCTCGCAAGAAGACCGGACGCCCTCGAGGAGACCGCCGCGCTCGTTGGCGCGGCGGGCGGACGGGCCGCGGTGCTCCCCTGCGACGTGCGCGACCGTGCCGGGACCGCGGCGGCCCTCGCCGCCGCGGCGGCGGAACTCGGCCCGATCGATCTGCTGCTCGCGAACTCGGGGATCGCCGTTCCCGCGAAGGCGACGCGCTACGACGCCGCCGCGATCGCCGACACCTTCGAGACGAACGTGATCGGCGTGACGAACGCCATCGCCGCGGTGCTCCCCTCGATGCTCGAGCGCGGCCGGGGCCACCTCGTCGGCATCTCGAGCATCCTCTCGTTCCGCGCGCTCGCCTCGCACGCGCCGTATTGCGCGAGCAAGGTGGCGGTGAACTACCTCCTCGAGGGGCTGCGCACCCAGGTCGCTCCCCGCGGGATCAAAGTCACGACGGTGTGCCCCGGCTTCGTCGAGACGCCGATGATCGAGCGCAACCGGCACCCCAAGCCCGGGCTCGTCACCGTGGACGACGCGGCGAACCGGATCCTGCGCGGCCTCGATCGAGGAAAACGGGTCGTCGCCTTCCCCGCGCACATCGCCCTTTTCATGCGGATCGTGACGCTGCTTCCGGCGCCGGTGTGGGAGCGGATCGCGCGGAAGGTCGGATGATCGAGTGGCTCCTCGCGGTGGCCCTCGCCGCTCCGAGAGATCCGCTCCCCGACGGCGTCTCCTGCAACACCGCCAGGAACGCGGTCCCGAAGGAGAAGGAGATCGCCGGGGCGCCGGAGTTCGAGCCGCCGCAGATTCTCGAGAGCCCCGGCGCGGTCGCCCCCGCCGGGCGCGAGACGGAGAGCGTGAAGGTCCTCGTGCGCGTCGTCGTGTGCACCGACGGAATCCCGCGCACGCCCACGATCGTGATCAGCGGAACGAAGGAGTTCGACGCGGCCGCCGCGACCGCCGTGCTCCGCTGGCGCTTCGTTCCCGGCAAGCGCCACGGCGTCCCCGCCGCGATGAGCTACACCACGCTCGTGCGGTTCGGGCCGGTGACGGCACCGCAGGAGCCGAGCGGGAGCTAGCTCGCGTAGATCTCCATGATCTTCCCGAGCAGCTTCACGGCTTCGGCCTTCGGGCGCTGGAAGGCGTTCCGTCCCATGATCGAGCCGAAGCCGCCGCCGTCGCGGATCGCCTTCGCCTCCTCGAACAACTTGTCGTCCGAGGTCTTCGCGCCGCCCGAGAAGATCACGATGCGGCGGCCGGCGAACGAGGACTGCACGACGTGCCGCACGCGCTCGGCGAGGGTGCCGATCGGGATCTTCTCCCCCTCGTAGACCTTCTTCGCCGCGGCCTGCTCGAGGTGGGCGGTGGGGAGCTTCACCTTCACGATGTCGGCGCCGAGCTGGCAGGCGATCTGGGCGGCGTACGCGCAGACGTCCATCCCGGTCTCGCCGTCCTTCGACAGCTGCTCGCCGCGCGGGTAGCTCCAGATCACGGCGGCGAGGCCGTGTTCGTGGGCCGTCTCGATGAGCTCGCGCACCTGCTCGTACATGCGGCCGTTGAGCGAGGAGCCGGGGTAGATCGTGTATCCGATCGCGGCGCACCCGAGACGCAGCGCTTCGTGCACGCTCGACGTCTGCACCGAGATCGGGTTCGCCTCCTCGTGCAGCGTCTCGTGGTTGTTCACCTTCAGGATCAGCGGGATCTCGCCGGCGAAGACGCCCGCGCCCGCCTTGAGGAAGCCCAGCGGCGCGGCGTAGGCGTTGCAGCCCGACTCGATCGCGAGCTGGAAGTGGTAGTGCGGGTCGTACCCCGGAGGGTTGGGCGCGAACGAGCGCGCGGGACCGTGCTCGAACCCCTGGTCGACGGGGAGGATCACCATCCGGCCGGTTCCCGCGAGGGTGCCGTGGTTGAGCATCCGGGCCAGGTTCGTGCGGACACCCGGGTTCTCCGCGTCGTAGTTCGAGAGGATCTGGCGGATTCGTTCGTTCATCGCTCGTTCGCTCCGTGATGAGGTCCGATCGCGGCGTAGGATCGCGCATCCGGGCGGAACGGCGCAAGCCGTGGGGGTTGTCGGTATCTTGCTCCCGTTCCGAGGAGGCCTCTTGAAACGCCCTCGCATCGCCTATCGCGTCGCCATGAGCCGGCCGAACAGCCACCTCTTCGAGGTGACGATGACCGTGGAGCGCCCCGGCGGCCCGACGGTCAACCTCGTGATGCCGGCCTGGACGCCGGGGTCGTATCTCATCCGGGAATACGCGCGGCACGTGCAGGAGTTCTCCGCCGAGGCGGACGGCGTCCCCGCGACCTGGCGCAAGGCCGCCAAGGACACCTGGCGCGTGCGTACGGGGCGAGCGCGCAGGCTCGTCGTCCGCTACAAGCTCTACGCGTTCGAGTTGTCGGTCCGGACCAACCACCTCGACGCGTCCCATGGCTTCTTCACCGGGGCGGCGACGTTCCTCTTCGTCCCCGGACGCACCGCCGAGCCGCACGGGCTCACCGTCGAGGCGCCGGACGGCTGGTCGATCTTCACCGGCCTCCGGAAGAGCGGGCGCGCGTTCGTCGCGGAGGACTTCGACGAGCTCGTCGACTGCCCGGTCGAATGCGGCCCGCACCGCGATCTGCCCTTCCGCGTCGACCGGAAGCCGCACCGGATCGCGATCTGGGGGCGAGGGAACGAGGACGAGAAGACGCTCGTCGCCGACGTCCAGGCGATCGTCAAGGCGCAGGCGGAGTTCTTCGGCGGGCTGCCCTACCGCGACTACACCTTCATCGTGCACCTCGCGAACGGCCGCGGCGGGCTCGAGCACCGCAATTCGACCGTGCTCCTGTGCGACCGCTGGACGTTCCGGCCGCAGACGGCGTACGAGCGGTTCCTGGCGCTCGTGTCGCACGAGTTCTTCCACGTCTGGGTCGTGAAACGCCTGCGCCCCGAGACGCTCGGCCCCTTCGATCCCCGCGCCGAGAACTACACGCGGCAGCTGTGGACGATGGAAGGGATCACGACCTACTACGAAAAACGGTTCCTCGTGTCGGCCGACCTCATGTCGGGGCGGAGGTGGATGGAGCTTCTCGCCGACGACGTCGTCGCGCTGCAGTCGCAGCCCGGACGCCGGCTGCAGAGCCTCGAGGAGTCGAGTTTCGACACCTGGATCAAGCTCTACCGCCCCGACGAGAACAGCGTCAACTCGGGGATCTCGTATTACCTCAAGGGCTCGATCGTCGCGTTCCTGCTCGACCTCGAGATCCGGCACCGGACCTCGGGCAAAACCTCGCTCGACGACGTCCTCCGCCATCTCGTGGCGGCGCACCCCGCGTCGCGCCCGGGGTTCGCGGAAACGGACGGGTTCCTCGCCGCGGTCGAGAAGGTGGCGGGGGCGCACGGCGGGGCCTTCCGGCGGTTCTTCGAGCGCTACGTCGCCGGGCGCGACGAGCTCGACCTGGCGCAGGGGCTCGCCTACGCCGGACTCGTCCCGGAATGGGGCTGGAGGCGGCCGGTCGACGGGCGCTCCCCGGCGTGGCTGGGCGCGAGCTTCCGGAAGGAAGGGGAGCGCACGCTCGTCGCGACGAGTCGTTCCGACGGCCCCGCCCACGCCGCGGGGCTCTACCCCGGCGACGAGCTGCTGGCCCTGGACGGCCGTCGGGTGGACGAGACCTCGCTCGCGGCGCGACTGGCGGAGCGCAAGCCCGGCGACGTCGTCACGCTCACCGCGTTCCGCCGCGACGAGCTCGTGGACGTTCCGGTGCGCCTCGCGGCCGCTCCCAAGGACCAGCTCCGCATCGTCCCCTCCCCCCGGCCCGATGCCCTCCAGCGCAAGATCCGTCGCGATCTGGGGCTCGCCGAGCTGCGGGGCTGAGCCGTGCGTCTCGACCTCCCCGTGACCGGCATGCACTGCGCCGGCTGCGTCGTCGCGGTCGAGAAGGCGATCGCCGGCGTCGGGGGGGTCGGGTCGGTCGTCGTCAACCTCGCGACGCAGCGCGCGACGGTCGTTTTCGACCCGGCGATCGCGACGGCCGACGCGATCGCCGACGCCGTCCGCCGCGCGGGGTACGACGCCGTCGTGCCGAAGGACGCCGGCGAGGCCGACGCCGCCGAGGTCCGCGCCCGGGAACGGGAGTGGCGTTCGGTCCGCCGGCGGTTCGCCGTCGCGCTCGTGTTCGGGCTTCCGGTGCTGGTGCTGGGGATGTCGCACGGGGCGCTCGCCGTCCCGGGAGCGCGCTGGATCCAGCTCGCGCTCACCGTGCCGGTGCTCGCCTACGCCGGCGCCGAGTACTACGTGCGGGCCTGGGCGTCGCTGCGCCATCGCGTCGCGGAGATGAGCACGCTCATCGCGATCGGGACCGGCGCGGCGTTCGTGTACTCCCTCGTGGCGACCGTCGCCCCGGATCTCGTGCGCTCCCCGGGGGCGCACCATGCTCCTCCCGTCTACTTCGAGGCGGCCGCCGGAATCGTGCTGCTCGTGCTCGTCGGCAAGCTCCTCGAGACGCGCGCCCGCGCGCGCACGTCGGGGGCGCTGCGCGCGCTCGCCGGCCTGCAGGTGAAGCGCGCGCGCCTCCTGCGCGACGGCGTCGAGACCGAGGTCGCCGTGGAATCGCTGGCGCCCGGCGACGTCGTGCTCGTGAGACCCGGGGAGCCGATCCCCGCCGACGGACGCGTCGAGGAGGGCATGTCCGCCGTCGACGAGTCGATGATCACCGGGGAGAGCATGCCGGCGGACAAGCGGCCGGGGGACGAGGTCGTCGGCGCCACCGTCAACCGCCAGGGTGCGCTCCGGATTCGCGTGACCCGCACCGGCGCCGACACCGTGCTCCAGCAGATCGTTCGCATGGTCGCCGAGGCCCAGGGCTCCCGCGCGCCGATCCAGCGACTCGCCGACCGCGTCAGCGCGGTCTTCGTGCCCGTGGTTCTCGCGATCGCGGCGGTCACCTTCGTCGTCTGGTTCGCCGCCTCGCCGGCGGACGTCCGTCTCTCCCACGCCCTGGTCGCGGCGGTGTCCGTGCTGATCATCGCCTGCCCGTGCGCGATGGGGCTCGCGACCCCGACCGCGATCCTCGTCGCGACCGGGCGAGGCGCCGAAGGGGGCGTCCTGTTCAAGGGGGGCGAGGCGCTCGAGACGGCGGGGCGCATCGACACGATCGTGCTCGACAAGACGGGGACGATCACTTCCGGCGAGCCGGTGCTGCTCGACGTCCTCCCGGCGGCGGACGTCTCCGAAGAGGAACTGCTCAAGGTCGCCGTCGCCGCGGAGGCGATGAGCGAGCACCCGGTGGCGAAGGCGATCGTCGCGGAGGCGGTGAAGCGCAGGCTGGGGTTCCCGTTCCCCGAGTCGTTCGAGGCGATCGCCGGGCGCGGCGTCGTGGCGGTCGTCGGCGGACGGCGGATCCTCGCCGGCACCCCGGAGTTCCTGGCCGGGGACGGCGTCGCGTCGGACGATCTCCGCGACGCCGCTTCGGACCTCGCCGCCCGGGGACGCACCATCGTCGCGCTCGCCTCCGACGGTGCGTACGTGGGGATGCTCGGCATCGCCGACCCGATCCGCCCCGGCTCGGCGGAGGCGATCGCCGCGTTCAAGTCGGCGGGACTCGAGGTCTGGCTGCTCTCGGGAGACCGCCGCGCGGTCGCCGAGGCGGTCGCGAAGCAGGTCGGAATCGAGCACGTCCTCGCGGAGGTCCTCCCCGACGGGAAGGCCGAGGCCGTGAAGCGCCTTCAGGGCGAGGGGCGTGTGGTGGCGATGGTCGGGGACGGGATCAACGACGCCCCCGCGCTCGCCACCGCCGACCTCGGCATCGCGATCGGCACCGGGACGGCGGTCGCGATCGCCGCGTCGGACGTGACCCTCGTCGGCGCCGACCTCCGTGCGGCCGTCGCGGCGATCCGTCTCGCGCGCCGTACCCTCGGGACAATCCGCCAGAATCTCGGCTGGGCCTTCGGCTACAACGTGCTCGGCATCCCGATCGCGGCGGGGGTCCTCTACCCGTGGACCGGGTGGCTCCTCTCCCCCGTCTTCGCGTCGGCGGCGATGGCCCTGTCGAGCGTGTCGGTCGTCATGAACTCGCTGCGGCTGCGAAGCGTCCCGTTACGCTGAGCTCGGCGACGCGGCGGGCGGCATCGAGGCGGCGGCGGCGCGAGGCGGCCGTCGGCGCGGAGGTCGCGGCGCGAACCGCTTCCCGGAGCCCGGACGCGGCGATACGGCGCCCGTTCGCCTCGAGGCGATGGGCGGCCTCGAGCAGCAGCGTTTCGAGCTGGGTGACTTCCTGCATGGCGCGTCCTCCGTTCCTCCGATGCATGCCTCGGAGGAAGGGATACGCGCCCGAGGTGAACGCCCCGTCGCGCCGTCGTGAACTTCCTGCGAACCCGCGATCAGCGCTTGGCGAGCAGGTCCCGGATCTCCCGGAGGAGGACCTCCTGCGGCGGCGGGGGCGCCGGCGCGGCCGGCGGCTCGGGCTTTCTCACGAACCGGTTCATCGGGACCACGATGAGGAAGTAGAGGCCGGCGGCCGTGAGGATGAAGCTCACCAGCGCGTTGAGGAACTTGCCGATCATGATCGGACCCGCCTGGATGGCGGAGAAGTCGGGCTTCCCGAAGATCGCGCCGATGAGCGGGGTGATGAGGTCCCCCACCAGCGAGCTGACGATCGCGCCGAACGCCCCGCCGATGATCACGCCGACCGCGAGATCGATCGCGTTGCCGCGAGAGATGAACTCCTTGAAGCCTTTCAACATGGTCCTTCCTCCTGGGTTCCGTCGGATTGTTTCACACCTTCGGCTATCCTTTCCGCGTGCGCCCGTTCGACGAGGTCTACGCCGAGGCGGTCGATGCGGAAGGGGTCTCCCCCGAGGTCGTGGAGCGCCTGCGCGGGATCTACGAGGGCGTGGTCTGGGGCGCCGGACCGGCCGTCGTGAAGCCGCAGCTGCTCGCGCTGTTGCGTTTCCTGAATTCCGCTCAGGGGCGCACCGACGCGAATTGCCGCGCGATCGACTACTTCTTCTGTCTCGGCGATTGGGACTGGGAGGCGATGCCTCAGGGCTACCAGACGCTCTTCGCCGACATGGGGGGCGGGCTGCACGAGGCGGTCGCGGCCCCGGACATCGCGGAGGCCCTCGACGCCACCCCCGAGTCGCTGCTCGCGCGGGCCGAGGCGTTGACGCCGAAGTCGATGCGTTAGCCCCGGTCCCTCAGCCGGCGGACGAACTTCAGCCCCGACCAGATCTCGTCGACCGCGCAGACCTTCACGTCGACGAGCCCGTTCGCCAGCCCGACCTCCCGGGCGACGTTTTCGTTGACGTCGGTGCGGACCCCGGAGCCCCCCTTCGGCCACGAGACCCACAACGCGCCGTCGTCCCGGAGGGCCCGGGCGAGAACGGGGAATCGTCTCTCGAGCTCCTTCCGGTCGACCGTGAAGAACTGGATGAAGTCGAGGGGCCCCCTCACGCTCGCCACCCGCTGCACCCCCCCGGGGAGCGGGCCCAGGGTGCGGTCGTACCCGTCGGGCGGGTTGAGGATCGCCACCTTGACGTCGGGCTTGATGCCGAGCTTCTCGACGAGCGTTCGCTTCGAATAACCGGCGGGCACGTGGCGGCTCCCCTTGCGCGGATCGTGGCCGTTGTCGCATCTTCGCGCCCGGCCCGCAAGGCCGTGCCCAAGCGAGGAACCATGAAGCTGATCGAGTGCGTCCCGAACTTCAGCGAAGGCCGCGACCGGGCGGTGATCGACGCGATCGCCGCCGAGATCTCCGGAACGCCGGGAGCGATGCTCCTGGACGTCGATCCCGGCGCGGCCACGAACCGGACCGTGGTGACGTTCGTGGGGCCTCCGGAGGCGGTCGGGGAGGCCGCGTTCCGGGCGATCCGGAAAGCCGCGCAGCTCATCGACATGAGCCGCCACCGTGGCGAGCACGCACGCATGGGGGCGACCGACGTCTGCCCGTTCATCCCCGTGGAGGGGGCGACGATGGAGGACTGCGTGGCGATCGCCCGCGACCTCGGGCGGCGGGTCGGCGAGGACCTGGGGATCCCCGTCTATCTGTACGAGTCCGCCGCAACGCGTCCCGAGCGCCGCTCGCTCGCGGAGATCCGCAAGGGCGAATACGAGGGGCTGCCGGCCAAGCTGCAGGATCCCTCGTGGAAACCCGACTTCGGAGAAGCCGCTTTCAACGCCCGCTCGGGGGCGACGGTGATCGGCGCCCGCGAGTTCCTGATCGCCTACAACGTCAACCTCAACACGCGCGACAGGAAGGTCGCGCACGAGATCGCGCTGGCGATCCGCGAGGCGGGACGGCCGCGCCGCGGCCCGGACGGAAAGCTCGTCAAGGACGCCGCGGGGAAAACGATCAACGAACCGGGTCGATTCAAGGAATGCCGCGCGGTCGGCTGGGTCATCGAGGAGTACGGTCGCGCGCAGGTCTCGATCAATCTCACGAACTGGAAGGTCACTCCGGTGCAGGCGGTGTTCGACGCGTGCTGCGAGGAGGCGGGCCGGCTGGGCGCGCGCGTGACGGGCAGCGAGCTCGTCGGCCTGATCCCGAGGGAGGCGCTGCTCGCCGCCGGGGATCACTACCTCACGCGGCTCGGGAAACCCACCGGCGTTCCCGAGCGGGAGCGCGTGCATGCCGCCGTGTTGTCCCTCGGACTGGGCGAGCTCGCTCCGTTCGATCCGGCCGAGCGCGTTCTCGAATACAAGTACCGCGGCGGACCCGCGGGGCTCCGGGCGATGCCCCTCACCGCGTTCGCCGACGAGTTGTCCAGCGATTCTCCCGCCCCGGGCGGCGGCAGCGTCGCGGCGTTGTGCGGCGCGCTCTCGGCCGCCCTCTCGGCGATGGTCGCCGCGCTGACCTGGTCGAAGAGCGGCATGGAATCGGCGCGCGGTTCGATGGGGCCCCTCGGGATCGAAGGGCAGGCCCTCAAGGCGTGGTTTCTCGAAGCCGTCGACCGGGACACCGACGCCTTCAACGCCGTGCTCGCGGCGGTGCGCCTCCCCAAGAAGACCGAGCCGGAGCAGGCGGCACGCGCCGCGGCGATGGAGGCCGCGAACCAGGGAGCGGCGCGGGTCCCGCTGGAGGTACTCGAATCGGCGGTGCGCGCGCTCGAGCTCGCCCTCGCCGCCGCCCGCGACGGAAACCCCAACTCCGTTTCCGACGCCGGCGTGGCGGGTGCGTGCGCGCTCGCGGCCGCCGAGGGGGCCGCGCTCAACGTGCGCATCAACCTGCCGGGGCTGGGGGATCGCCGCACGGCGGACGGGATGGCCTCCCGCCAGAGCGCGGCGCTGGCGAAGGCCCGCGAGCTCGCGGACGAGGTGCGTCGGGTCGTGGACGAAAAGCTCGGTTAATTCGTCGCGGGCTCGCCGGTGGCGATGCGGTAGAACGCCCCCTTGCTCCGGCCCACGCGCTCGATCAGCCCGCGGTCGACCATGCGCCGCAGGTTGTCCTTGAGCGTGTTGCGGTTGGTTCCCGTCGAGGCCAGAAGCAATCCCGCGCGGGCGGTGCCGTGATCGCGCACGGTCTCGAGGATCTGGCGCTGGAGCGGCGGGAGATCGAGCGCGCGGCGCTCGAGGTCGAGCTTGGCGGCGATGCGGTCGACGTGGATCCTGAGCATCTGCAGGAACGAGAGAGTCCAAGGCTCGAGGTCGGCTTCGCCGGTCCACAGGCGCGTCGAGGACGCATCGAGCCCGTCGTAGTAGGCCTCGCGGGACTCCTCCATGGCCCGTTCGAGGCTGCCGAACGAG
Organism: Candidatus Polarisedimenticolaceae bacterium; assembly: GCA_036376135.1. Taxonomy (NCBI): domain Bacteria; kingdom Pseudomonadati; phylum Acidobacteriota; class Candidatus Polarisedimenticolia; order Candidatus Polarisedimenticolales; family Candidatus Polarisedimenticolaceae; species Candidatus Polarisedimenticolaceae bacterium. Next base: position 34,796 of record DASVAW010000039.1, read on the forward strand.
ACGTAACCGTACCCCGCCCGTCGAAGGAGGTGGCTCGCGAGGGCCCGCGCCGTTCGCGTATTCCCCCCGGTGAACGGGGCGATGTTCACGAAAACGAGATAAAACGCCGCGATGACGAGCAGCGGGTGATGCTCGCCCGATCGCAGCTCGAGTTCGAGCCACGTGCAGGCCGAGTCGAGCTTGTCCTCGATCAGGCGCGGCGGTAGAGTCTGGAACACGCGACCGAGCGCGTGCCCCTCGGCATCGAACGCCTCGAGATGAATCGGTTCGTGTCGCCAGGGGCTGGGGTCCGCGTGGTCCGGGCTCGCTCCCTCCACGATGGCGTTGAGACGGGCGATCTCGGCCGGGGTCACGAGGGCACCGCCGCGCGGGAAGGTCGTGTCGAGGGCGTTCGCGTAGCCGAGGATCGCGTCCCCCTCGCGTAGCAGCGGGGATTCCCCCCGCAGAAGGGCGGCCGCTTCCGTGTCTGAGATCCGGATACCGATCAGCCGGCAGGACGACGCGACGGACTGGACCTTCGCGGCCTCCCGGAGCCGGGCGAGCCGATCGGGTGGAAGCGACGCCTCCATCGACCACGCCCCTCGAAAACGGTCGATGTGCGCGACCAGCTTCAAAATTTCGCGGGAGGTCGGGAGATTCAGCTCCATGGACTCCTCAAATCACACCCAATTCCACCGTATTTTTTGGGTGGTTTTGGGTGTTGACCTGCGCATCCTACTGCCGAACGCCTCCAAGTGTCGACCGGGTCGCCCCACATGACCGGCGCACGACCCGGCCCCCCGACCGCGCGGCGCGGCCGCCACGCTCGATTCGCCGTCGAAGCCTCGGCGATCGTGCACGCCGCCCAAGGGGACTACCCCTGCACGGTCGAGGATCTGAGCCAGAGCGGGGTCCGTTTGACGGGTCCGCTGCCGCCGACGCTCGACCGCATTCTCGATCTTACGCTGCGAGGGGGCCGATCCGAACCGGAACTGCGGGTGCGCGCCCGGCCCGCACGGCGAGTCGAGAGAGGTTCGGCGACGGGGGCGGCGTTCGAGTTCCTCGACGTCGCCCCGGACCAACTTCGGGGAATCGGCCGCCTCGTGGAGAGCGGCGTGATCCGAAGCGCAAGCCCTGTCACGGGCCTCGAAACGCTCCGGCCGGCGGCTTCGATCCGTGAGATACGGGGTGCCCTGGAAGCCATTCCCCTCCCGCAACGCATCGCCCTGGCGACCCGCGCGTCGAAGAAGGAACGGGACGCGCTCCGGCACGATACCCACGCTGCGGTCCTCGACGCCCTCGCGCGGAACCCGCAGCTCTCCGTCGCCGAGGCCCGCGCCCTGGCCGCCTCTCCCCACCTCGCCGCAGGAACGCTCGACGCGCTCGCGGGCGACGCCCGGTTCGCGCGCGACGAGGAGCTGCAGATGGCGATCGCCGGTCACCCGCGCGCGTCGATCCCCCTCGTCGAGCATCTCCTCGCGGAGTTCGACGCGGACCGGGCGAGGCGGTGGCTCCGACGCCCAGGCCTCGCGCCGCAGGTCCGCGAGCGGCTCTCCCGGCGCGTCGCACGCGGTCACTGAGTCAGGATCTCCTGGTCGAGGAGCGGTTCGGTCGGGACGAAGCGGGGCCCGTCCGCGTCGCACACGGCGAACCGGGCCCGCGGGCCCCGGTAGAGGGACCCCGCCGCGAAGCGGCCCCCGGCGTCCAGGGCGTAGAACTTCACGTCGAATCCCGGCAGTCCGCGGGCATCCAGCAGGCGCTTCTCCGCGATCCCCTCGCGCACCCTCCGCAGCGCCGCCATCACCGCGTCCTTCGGGTGGGACCCGAGCCGAAGCTGCTCGACGATCCAGAACGACCCCAGCGAGAAGAGGTTCGCCTCGCCCCTTCCCGTCGACCCCGCGGCGCCGACCCCATCCGCGCAGTAGTTCCCCGCTCCGAGGATCGGGGAGTCGCCGACGCGACCGGGGATCTTCCACGCCAACCCGCTCGTCGTCGTGACCGAGGCGAGCGCCCCCGCCGACGTCACCGCCGACGCGTGGATCGTCCCCCAGGCCTTCTCCGGATCGAGCCGTCCGGCGGCGATCATCTCCCGGCGCGCGGCGGCGGCGGCGCGCTCGCGCCGGTCGGGGTCGAGCCAGTGCCCGGGATCGATCCGTCGCTTCCACTCCAGCCACTTCCTGCGCGAGTTCTCGGTGTTCAGGTCGTCCTCGATGCGGAACCCCATCCCGCGCGCGAACTCCTGCGCGCCGCGTCCGACCAGGAGGTGATGATCGGTGTGGTCCGCGACCGCCCGGGCGACCCGGGCGGCGGTCCGGACTCCTTCGAGCGCCGCGACGGCGCCGGCGCGCCGCTTCGGACCGTGCATCACGCAGGCGTCGAGCTGCACGACGCCGTCGGCGTTGGGTAACCCGCCGAAACCGACCGAATCGTCGAGAGGATCGAGCTCCACGATCTCCACGCCGGCGACGAGCGCGTCGAGCGGGTCTTCCCCGCGGACGATCCTCTCCCAGGCCTCCTGCACGCAGGTCCGCGGTCCGCCGTTCGTGAACTCGTGGCCGTTCGCGGAGGCGACGACGGCGGGGCGTGCCGTCTTCGGCCGGACGACGGCGGGGGCCTGCCCCAGCGCGCCGCGCGGCAGCATGGCGGCCACGCCCGCCGTCGCGCCGGCTCGAAGGAACTCCCTCCGTCGGATCCTCTCCGCCATGACGTCCCTCCCGAGGGCGGCAAGCATACGGGAAGGCGCGCGCCGCAAACGACGCGCGAAGCGAATAAGCGGGGCCGGGTGCGGACCGTCAGCGACCGGCGGACACCGTGACGGATACGGCCCGGGTCGGTCCTCCATCGCGCATCTCGGCGACGAGGCGGGACTGCAGATCGCGCGTCAGCGCATCGGCCGCCGCCCTCGCCTTCGCCTCGCCGGGCTTCCCCGACTCCGTCGGCGCGCCGGGACGCGCGCTCCAGTCGATCCAGCTGCCGTCGTAGAGGCGCACGTCCCGGAAGCCGAGATAGTGCTTCAGCACGAACCATCCCAAGGCGGCCATGTGGCCGCTGTTGCAGTAGACGTAGACCGTCTTGTCCGGCGTGATGCCCAGGGCGCGATAGGCCTCGAGCAGCTCGCGCGCGCTTCGAAGGCACCCGGACGCAGAAACGCCCTCCTCGGGCCACAGGTTCCGCTTCCAGAAGAACGAAACCGCGCCGGGGATTCGCCCCGCCTCGTACTGTTCCGGCGGACGCACGTCCACGATCACCGCGTTGCCGCGCGACTTCGACGCGGCGAGCACCTCGTCGTAGGCGGCGATGGCGCCGGTCGCCCGGGCGACCCTGGGCCGGCTGGTCGGGGGACGAGGGAGGTCGTTGGAGATCGGCCGCCCCTCACGCTTCCAGCGGTCGATCCCGCCGTCGAGGATCGCGGCAGCCAAGCCGTGCATGCGCAACACCGAGGCGACGAGCGCCGCGTCGGGATCGCTGATCGCTCCGTAGACGACGATCTCGTCGTCCGGACGGAGCCCCAGGCGTCCGAACAGGGTGCGGAACACCTCGGGAGGGTGGATCTCCCCGGGTACGCCCTCCGCCGTCGAGCGCCAATTGTCTGGCCCCACCCAGAGGGCTCCCGGAAGATGGCCGGCCAGGTAGTCCTTCATCGACGCGCGCGCATCCAGGATCACCCGCTCCGGCCCCGGCCCGGCGAGGTCCGCGGGCTGGACGACGGAAGGCGGCAGGAACATCGAGGCGAACAGGACGGCGAGCATGACTCCCCCTTCCCTACTCCTCGTCGAACACGTGAACGACCATTCCCGAGCGGAGCTTCGGCTCGAACCACGTCGACTTGGGAGGCATCACGAGACCCGCGTCGGCGACGGCCATCACGTCGTCCATCCGCGTCGGGAACATCGAGAACGCCGCTGCGAACTCCCCCGAGCGCACGCGCCGCTCGAGCTCGTCCATGCCGCGGATCCCCCCCACGAACTCGATGCGCCGGTCGGTGCGCGGGTCCCCGATCCCGAGGATCGGACCCAGGATCTTCTCCGCGAGAACCGACACGTCGAGTCGACGGACGGGATCGTCCTGCGGCACGACGCCCGGCGTCGCCTTCAGCAGGCGCCACGACCCGCCGACGTACAGCCCGAACGTCGCCGCCGCTTCGGGTTTGCGGGCGGGCCAGGGATCGACGAGATCGAAGCCCGCCGCCCGGATCCTCTCGAGAAGCGCGGGAACGTCGAGACCGTTCAGGTCCCGGACCAGCCGGTTGTAGTCGAGGATCTTGAGCTGGGATGCGGGGAAGTGGGCGGCGAGCAGGCGGGACGACGACGCGTCGCCGCGCTCGCGCGCGACCCGGGCGTAAGACGCGGCGCGGTGGTGGCCGTCGGCGATGTACGTCGCGGGGAGATCCCGGAACGCCGACTCGATCGCCGCAACCTCGAGCGGATCGTCGACGACCCACAACGTGTGCGCGACGCCGTCGGCGGCGACGAAGTCCGCCGCGGGCGTACGCGCCGCCGCGCGCGACGAGGCCGCCTCGAGCCCGTCGTGCCCGCGATGGGCGAGGAAGATCGGTCCGGGGTTGGCGCCGAGCGTCGCGGCGTGGCGCGTGCGGTCGTTCTCCTTCTCCGGACGGGTGTGCTCGTGCCTCTTGATGCGCCCCGCGTCGTAGTCGGCGACCGCCGCCGTGCCGACGATTCCGGTCTGCGCGTGCGAGCCGAGCGCCTGCCGGTAGACGTAGTACGACGGGGAAGCGTCGCGGACGAGCCAGCCCGACGCGCGCATCGCGCGGAAGTTCTCGAGGGCCTTGGCGTACACGCGATCGTCGTAAGGGCCGATCGAGGGGTCGAGGTCGATCTCGGACTTCACGACGTGAAGGAAGGTGTACGGATCCCCCGCGGCGAGCCGCCGCGCCTCGTCGGAGTCGAGCACGTCGTAGGGAAGGCTGGGGATCCGCGAGGCGAGCGCGGCGCTCGGCCTGAGCCCTCGGAACGGCTTCACGATCATGACGGCCTCCGGGAAGGGCTACGGTACCATTCCGGCTTTCGCCGGGAGGCCCCGATGCGTCGCCGAATCCTCGCCCTGCTCGTGGTCGCGATCCCGGCGCTCGGCTTCGCCGCCGAGGCGCCTCCGGCCCAGCGCATTCTCGACGCCGCGCTCGCCGACTCGACGGCCTACGACCGGCTCGCGCACCTGTGTGATCGGATCGGCCATCGACTTTCCGGTTCCCCCCAGCTCGAGCGCGCGGTGACCTGGGCCGAGGCGACGCTGAAGGCCGACGGCGCCGACCGCGTGTGGAAGGACGACGTTCCGGTCCCCGTCTGGATCCGCGGCGAAGAGCGCGGTCGGATCGTGGCGCCGGTCGAGCATCCGATGAAGCTCCTGACCCTGGGCATGAGCCTGGCGACGCCGCCGGAAGGGATCACCGGAGAGGTGGTGATGGCGGCGAGCCTCGACGAGCTGCGGGCGCTGGGGGAGAAGGTCCGGGGGAAGATCGTCTTCTTCAATCGTCCGATCGAACGGAACGGCGAAGGGGAGCGCGGCTACGGGTTCGCCTCGAACCTGCGTTACGCGGGGGTGATCGAGGCGGCGCAGCTCGGCGCCGTCGCGATGATCATCCGATCGCTCGGCACCGTCGACTATCACCTCCCGCACACCGGCACGACCGCCTACGACGAGACCAAGCCCCGCGTCCCCGCGGCGGCGATCACCGCGGAGGACGCCGGACGCATCGCGCGTTTCCTCGCCGCCGGCGAAACGGTGCGGGTGCACCTCGTCCTGCGCCCCGAGCGGCGTGCGGACGGCCCGTCGCACAACGTCCTCGCGGAGATCCGCGGCCGGGAAAAACCGGACGAGGTCGTCGTCCTCGGCGGGCACCTCGACTCGTGGGACGTCGGCTGCGGCGCGCAGGACAACGGTGCCGGCGTCGTCGTCACGATGGAGACGATCCGCCTCCTCAAGAAGCTCGGCCTTCGGCCGCGTCGCACGATTCGCGCGGTGCTCTTCACCAACGAGGAGAACGGCGGCCGCGGCGGCAAGGACTACGCCACGCGATACGCCGCCGCGATGGACCGGCACGTGGCCGCGATCGAGATCGACAGCGGCGGCGCACGGCCGACCGGATTCGGCGTCTCGGCGGGGACCGGAGGCCTCGAGATCGTCTCCCGCCTGGCGGCGCCTCTCGCCGTCATCGACGCCGACACCGTCAAGGAGGGCGGCGGCGGCGCGGACACCGGTCCGATGCGCAAGCACGGCGTCCCGCTGCTCGGTCTGCGGCCGGATACGACGCGGTACTTCGATATCCACCACACCGAGGCCGACACGCTCGACAAGGTCGATCCCCACGACCTGGCGATGCTCTCGGGGGCGATGGCGGTGATGGCCTTTTCCCTCGCCGACGCGGAGGAGACCCTGCCGCGCATCCCGGAGGACCGGCGCGACTCCCGCCGCTAGAAAAAGGGGCCTGGCCCCTTTTTCACGCGCCGGAGGTCGAAATCGGCGATGAGGGAGCGCGCCGGGGTGGGAGTGGGTTCCGGACGAAGGCCGAGCCACGCGGCGAGTCGGCCGACCACCGCTTCCGGTCGCCAGCCGGCATCGCGGAGCGCCGCCAGCGTGGTCCCGTCGTGGCGTTTCGAAAGGCGCACGCCGTCGGCGCCGAGCAGCAGGGGTGCGTGGGCGAATCGGGGCGCCGCGAACCCGAGCGCCCGGTACAACGCGAGTTGTCGCAGGGTCGAGACGAGCAGGTCCTCGCCTCGCACCACCTCGGTGATCCGCATCGCGGCGTCGTCCACCACAACCGCGAGCTGATAGGCGGGAGTTCCGTCGTTCCTCCACACCACGAAGTCGGTGGGAAGGGGCGCCACGAAGCGGCCGAACACCGCATCGTCGAACGCCGACGCCGCTTCGGAGGCCATGCGAAAACGCCACGCCGGGCGCCGACCCGGCGGCGCGTCGGCCCGGTCGCGGCAGGTTCCCGGATACGGCGTTTCGTCCCCGGGTTGCTGCGGGGCGCTCGCCGCCGCCGCGACATCCTTCCTCGAGCAGAAACACGGGTAGACATGCCCCGAGGATCTCAGCCGCTCCAGCGCGTCCCGATACCGATCGAACCTCGCGCTCTGAACGTACGGGGCGTACGGGCCGCCGACGTCGTACCCCTCGTCCCAGTCGAGGCCGAGCCAGCGGAGGTCCTCCGCGATCCGCTCCGCCGCCCCCGGGCGCACGCGCGGTCCGTCGAGGTCCTCGAGACGCATCACGAACGCCCCGCCCTGCGAGCGCGCCGAGAGCCAGGCCAGAAGCGCGGTGGAGGCGTTCCCGAGGTGAACCTCCCCCGTCGGGCTGGGGGCGTAACGACCGCGCGTCCCGGTCACTCGTCCCCCGCCGCCTCGAGGGGCCGGAGGAATAGCTGCGTGAAGACCAGGCGACGCTCGTCGACGTCCACGGCGACTCCCACCGCCGATCGGGTGAACTCCCGCGCGAGCACGTTCTCCCGGTGACCGGGACTGGTCATCCACTGCTTCACGGCCTCGGCCGTCGGGTCCTTGACGCGCACGTTCTGGGCGATGTTCTCCGCGACGAGCCGGTACGGAATCGACGCCGCCGTCACGCGTGCGGCCGGCCCCTCCCCTTCGGGGGAGCGGTGCGAGAAGTACCCCCGCTCGAGCATGTCCCTGCTGTGGGCCCGCGCGACGGCCGCGAGCCTCGCGTCGAACGCCAGCGCCGGCAGCCCGCGCACCTCGCGTTCGCGATTCAGCGCGTCGAAGGCGCTTCGCTCGATCGCCTCGACACCGGGAAGCTCGGGAGACGGTTCGACGAACAAGGCGACGATCACGACGGTTCCGTCGGCGGCCTTCGCGGTCGCGAATCCTGCACGCCTCCAGGAGGGATCGAGGGCCCGCTCCCAGCTCGGCCGGTACGCCCGCCAGTTGGCGACCGCAGCCGGTGCGTCGTCGGCGTACCCACCCTGCCAGGCGAGGTACACCCAGGCCCGGAGGAAGTCGCCGATCCCCGCGGACCGCAGCAGCTCCTCCGCGGTCGCCTTCGGCTCGAAGCGCCGTTCCTCCGGGAGGCCCGCCGCTTCCGCCGCCCGCGTGGCCGCAACGGCGTCGAGCTCCCGGACGCGCTCGACGTGGGGAACCCCCGCCCCCGCCCGGGCCGCATTGACCTCGCGCTCGAGCGTCGCGGGGACGTCGGGCGAGGGGACGGTCCCCGCGAGCGCGAGAAAAAACGCCAGCATCACGCCCCAAGGATCGCATTGCCGGGGGTCGGCTTGCATCCCCGAAGACCGACCCCATATTGCCCGCATGCGTAGACAAGGTGGCGGATTCGGCACGGTCATCCTGCTCGTCGTGGTGGCGGTGGTGCTCTTCCTCGTCGCCCGCAATTGGAAGTCCGTCGCTCCGACGGCGATGGAGATCCACGACCGCAACGAACGGCGCGCGGGCGCCGGCTCGGAGTACGTGCCGGAGAAGGTGGAAGCCCCCTCCGGTGGGAAGTCCGAGGACGCGTGGACCCCCGCGCCCCCGGTCAATCCGAGCCTGGGCGCGATGGAGAGCCGCACGTCGGCGCACACGCAGGCGGTGGACGAGGCGCTCAAGCAGTCGCAGTAGCTAGAATGCGGCTCCTTCTCACGAGGAGCCCTTCATGGCGCACAACGGCATCGTCCACGTCCCCGTCCCGCGCAACGAACCCGTCCTCGGCTACGTCCCCGGAAGTCCCGAGCGCCGTGCGCTGAAGGCGGAAGCCGCGCGCCTCGCCGCGCGCGAGATCGAGATCGCTCCGGTGATCGGCGGGCGGCGCGTGCGCACGGGAGCGATCGCCAAGTCGGTGATGCCGCACGACCACGGGCACGTCCTCGCGACGTGGCACAAGGCCGGGAGGAAAGAGGTCGAGCGCGCCGTGGCCGCGGCCCGCGCCGCCTTCCCCGCCTGGTCCCGGATGCCGTGGGACCAGCGGGCCGCGATCTTCCTCAAGGCGGCCGATCTGCTCGCCGGCCCGTGGCGTCCGAAGCTCAACGCCGCGACGATGCTCGGCCAGTCGAAGACGTGCCACCAGGCCGAAATCGACGCCGCCTGTGAGCTGATCGACTTCTTCCGCTTCAACGTCCACTACATGCAGCAGATCTACGGCGAGCAGCCCTCGTCGGTGCCGGGGATGTGGAACACGCTCGAGTACCGGCCTCTCGAGGGGTTCGTCTTCGCGGTGACGCCGTTCAACTTCACGAGCATCGCCGGGAACCTCCCGACGGCCCCCGCGATGCTCGGGAACTGCGTCTTGTGGAAGCCGGCGTCGTCCGCCGTCTACTCGGCGCACTTCATCCTGGAGCTGCTCGAGGAGGCCGGGCTGCCCCCCGGCGTGATCAACTTCCTGCCGGGCTCCGCCGGCGAGGTCGGCGATCCCGCGCTCGCGAGCCCCGAGCTCGCGGGGATCCACTTCACCGGATCGACCTCGGTCTTCCAGGCGATGTGGGAGACGGTCGGCGGGAACATCCGCCGGTACCGCGGCTATCCGCGAATCGTCGGCGAAACGGGGGGGAAGGATTTCGTCTTCGCCCATCCGTCTGCGGACGTCCCGGCGCTCGCGACGGCGCTGGTGCGGGGCGCGTTCGAATACCAGGGGCAGAAGTGCTCCGCCGCCTCGCGGGCGTACATCCCGAAGTCGATCTGGCCGAGGGTGCAGAAGGCGATGCTCTCGCAGATCGCCGAGATCCGCATGGGTGACCCGTCCGACTTCACGAACTTCATGGGCGCCGTGATCGACCGCGGGGCGTACCAGACGATCAAGGGGTACATCGACCACGCGAAGCGCTCGAAGGACGCGAAGATCGTCGCGGGAGGCGGCTGCGACGCGCGCAAGGGTTACTTCATCGAGCCCACGGTCGTCCTCGCGAAACGCCCCGACTTCAAGCTGATGCGCGAGGAGATCTTCGGGCCGGTGCTGACCGTGTACGTGTACGCCGACAAGGACCTCGACAAGACGATGGAGCTGTGCGACCGGGGCTCCGCGTACGCGCTGACCGGGGCGATCTTCTCGCAGGACCGCCAGGCGATCGTCCACATGGCGCAGGCGCTCACGCACGCCGCAGGGAACTTCTACGTCAACGACAAGCCCACGGGCGCCGTCGTCGGCCAGCAGCCCTTCGGAGGCGGCCGCGCGTCGGGGACGAACGACAAGGCGGGGAGCTACCTGAACCTCGTGCGCTGGGTCTCCGCGCGCGCGATCAAGGAGACCTTCGATCCCCCGAAGCACTTCGCGTATCCGTTCCTGCAGCGCGACTGAGGGTAAATAGGGACAGTCCCTCTTTTCCCTGTCTTCCATGCGCCGGGACGTGCGCTTAGGGGCATGGAAGACAGGGAAAAGAGGG
>DASVAW010000040.1 GCA_036376135.1 Candidatus Polarisedimenticolaceae bacterium
CGCGAGACGACGATCTCGCGCAGGAACCCCTCGATCGCGTCCGTGGCGAAACGCCCCTGGCTGCCGACGACGGTGTTGAGGAACACCTGCGGGTCCTTCACGCGCGTCGAGAACATCCCGTGGGCGCGAAGGCGCACCATCGCGAGCTCGGCGTCCCGGAACAGGACCGGCTCGCGCGTCCCCCACTTCAGGTCGGTGAACGTCTTGCGTGCGACGTAATACGCGTCGGCGCGGAACGGCGAGGTCCCGCCGAAGGGAAGCCCGATCAGACGCGTGAGCAGCGGGACGTTCGCGGTCGTCAGGGTATGGCGGCCGGGGCCGAACGTGTCGAGCGCCTTCCCGTCGCGGAAGAAGACGGCCCACTGGTTCTCGCTCACCACGAGCTGCGCGCCGAGCTTCAGCTCGCCGCCCGCCGGGTGTCGCCAGACCATCTCGCGCCCGCTGTCGTCCTTCCACTCGAGGACTTCGATGGCCATCGGGTCTCCCCTCGTCACGCCCCCGCGGGCGAGTCGAACAGTTCCTTGCGTCGAACGATCTTGCGATCGAGCCCCTCGGCGGCCTGCGCCAGCTCCTGGAGCGTCTCGGCCTTGGGGCTTCCCCCCGACGCCGCGTGGACCCGCTCGCCGAGCGCCTGCACGTCGCCGAGAAGCGTGAGGTCGTAGGCGTAGATCTGCTCGAGCTCCGCATCGCGGATCTTTACCTGGTCGAACAGACCGGAATAACCGTAGTCCGCGAAGCGGAGGGACGAGGCGGCCTTCTGGAGCGACTTGTCCAGGCGCGCGACGTCGTTCATGAGCTCGAGGGAGCCTCCCCGGGTGATCGCGTTGCGCAGCGCCGTGAGGGACGACGCCGCCTCCTCCAGCCTCCCCGCGAGGAACTCGCGCAACCTGCGGTCGGTCTCGCGGCGCCCTTCCCGCTCACGGTACCCCGCGACGCCCGGGACGTACGACGCCAGCTTCTCGAGGAAGTTCTTCTCCGAAACGGGCAGCGACATGGACCCTCCCGGATCAGGCCGACGCTTCGGCGCCGGCCCCGTGGCACTTCTTGTACTTCTTGCCGGAGCCGCACGGGCACGGATCGTTGCGCCCGACCTTCGCGTCCTTGCGGGCGACCTGCGTGACGCCGCCCCGGGCGGTGACGCCCGCGGCCGAGCGCGAGGCGGCCTCGAAGATCTGCTCCTGCTCGCGACGGCGCTTCTCCTCCTCGCGACGGCGGTCCTCGTCGGTCATCGGCTCGAGCAGGAACAGGAACCGCACGGCGTCGCCCTCGATGCGGTCCTTCATCGCGCCGAACATGTCGAACGACTCGCGCTTGTATTCGACGAGCGGGTCCTTCTGGCCGTACGCGCGCAGGCCGATGCCGTCCTTCAGGTGGTCCATCGCCAGGAGGTGGTCCTTCCAGGCGTGATCGATGATCTGGAGCAGGATGTGGCGCTCGTACTGGCGCATGAGGTCCGCGCCGACGAGCGCCTCCTTCGCGTCGTACTTCGCCTCGCAGCGCGCCCACACGTCCTCGAAGACGCGATCCGGGTTCGAGCCGTCGAAGACGATCCCTTCCTTCTCGCAGTCCAACCCGTACTGGTGCAGGACCTGCTGGCGGAACGCGTCGAGGTCCCACTCCGACTCGCTCTTCCGCGTGGCGAGGTGGGTCTCGACGAGCGCGTCGAGGATGTCCTTGGCCTTCTCGAAGAGGTACTGCTTCTGCTCCTTGCCCTCGAGGAGATCGCGGCGGAGGCCGTAGATCTCGCGCCGCTGCTTGTTGTTGACGTCGTCGTACTCGAGGAGATGCTTGCGGGTCTCGAAGTTCCGCTGCTCGACCTGTTTCTGGGCGCGCTCGATCGATTTCGAGACCATTCGGGACTCGATCGGGACCCCTTCCTCCATGCCCAGGCGCAGCATCGCCGACTTCATCTTCTCGCCGGCGAAGATGCGCATGAGGTCGTCGTCGAGCGAGAGATAGAAACGCGAGCGGCCGGGGTCGCCCTGGCGGCCGGCGCGGCCGCGCAGCTGGTTGTCGATGCGCCGCGACTCGTGCCGCTCGGTCCCGATGATGTAGAGGCCGCCGAGCGCGACCACGCGGTCGTGCTCCTCGACGCACGCGGGGCGCCACCGGGCGAGCGCCTCGGTGTAGGCGCGGTCCCAGTCCTCGACGGTCGTCTCGGACGGCTTCACGCCCTTGAGGATCAGCTCCTGCCGCGCGAGGAACTCGGGATTGCCGCCGAGCAGGATGTCGGTGCCGCGCCCGGCCATGTTGGTGGCGATCGTGACCGCGCTCACGCGTCCCGCCTGCGCGACGATCTCGGCCTCCATCTCGTGGTACTTGGCGTTCAGCACGACGTGCTTGACGCCCTTGCGGCGCAGCAGCTGCGAGATCCGCTCGGATTTCTCGATCGACACGGTGCCGACGAGGACGGGCTGTCCCTGTTTCTGGCTTTCGACGATGTCGTCGACGACCGCGTTCCACTTCTCGGGCTCGGTGCGATAGATGACGTCGTCGACGTCCTTCCGGACCATCTCGCGGTTCGTCGGGATCGCGACGACCTCGAGGTTGTAGATCTTGTCGAACTCGACCGCCTCGGTGTCGGCCGTTCCGGTCATGCCCGACAACTTCTTGTACATGCGGAAGTAGTTCTGGAAGGTGATCGTCGCGAGCGTCTGGTTCTCGCGCTCGATCTTGACGCCTTCCTTCGCTTCGACCGCCTGGTGGAGGCCGTCGCTCCACCGGCGCCCCGGCATCAGGCGGCCGGTGAACTCGTCGACGATGACGACTTCGCCGTCCTTGAGCATGTAGTGGACGTCGCGCTGGTAGAGGGTGTGGGCCTTGAGCGCCTGGTTGACCGCGTGAAGGATCTCCATGTACGCGGGGTCGTAGAGGTTGTCGACCCCGAGCAGCTCCTGCGCGCGCTCCACGCCGCGGTCGGTGAGCGTCGCGGTGCGCGATTTCTCGTCGACGACGTAGTCGCCGACGTCGTCGTGCTCGTAGTCCTTGCCGCCCTGGATCGTCGCGCCCCGCTCGAGCTTCGGGATGACCCGGTCGACGCGGTAGTAGATGTCGGTCGCCTGCTCGGCGGGCCCGCTGATGATGAGCGGGGTCCGGGCCTCGTCGATCAGGATCGAGTCGACCTCGTCGACGATCGCGAATCCGTGGCCCCGCTGGACCATCGACGCGATCGAGAACTTCATGTTGTCGCGGAGGTAGTCGAAGCCGAACTCGTTGTTGGTGCCGTAGGTGATGTCGGCGGCGTACGCCTCCTGCCGCTCCTTGTCGCTGAGGTCGTGCTGGATGCAACCGACGGTCATCCCGAGGAACCGGTGGATCCGCCCCATCCACTCGGAGTCGCGGCGCGCGAGGTAGTCGTTGACGGTGACGACGTGCACGCCCATCCCGGAGAGCGCGTTGAGGTAGGCGGGGAGGGTGGCGACCAGCGTCTTCCCCTCGCCCGTGCGCATCTCGGCGATCTTCCCCTCGTGCAGGACCATCCCGCCGATCAGCTGGACGTCGAAATGACGCATCTGCAGGACGCGCTTGCCGGCCTCGCGGACGACCGCGAACGCCTCCGGGAGGAGGTCGTCGAGCGTGGCCCCCTGGGAGAGCCTTCCCCGGAACTCGTCCTTCTTCGCGGCGAGCTCCGCGTCGGTGAGGGCGGAGACCGTCGGCTCGAGGGCGTTGATCGTCTCCACGATCGGGCGCAAACGCTTGAGCGTGCGCTCGTTCCTGGAGCCGAAGACTTTGGTCAGGAGGACGTTCAGCATGCTGGCGGAGTATATCAGCCGACCCCGTCCGGTCCGGTGAAGCCGGGGGGGGCGGGAACGGTACGGTGGCACCTGCCGAACAGGAGGCGGTCCGCCATCCGCAGCGTGCCCCGGTCGAGACGCGAGGCCGGCGGGCCGAGCCCCCGCCGGGCGGCGGACCAGAACCGCGCGTGGATCGCGATCGCCCGCCCGTATCCCCGCGCGAGCGTCCCCTCGAGGCCGAGCCACGCCCCGGACCGTCGCAGGGCGACGACCCGCCCCAAGACCTCGGGGACGGCGACGAGCGGGTCGAGCGCCTCGCGACCGTCGCCCCGGAAGACGAGCCCCTCCCGCCGGACGCGGACGCATCGGTGGACCACCGCATCCCCCCCGAGCCGGAAGACGGCGAGGTCTCCCGGCCGGATCCGGCGATCCGCAAGGACGACGAGCACCGCGTCGCCGTCGCTGAGGGTCGGACGCATGCTCCGACCCCGGACCTCGAAGACGGCTCGGCCCGCGCGTTCTCCGAGCAGGGAGATCGCCGCGTCGAGCATGCGATCGGCCGTGGGGGCGGGGGGGTCGCGCCTCATCGCGGGGATAAAAAGGCAACCCCCTCCGGGCCAGCGGGGGGGGCGTCCGTCAGGCCCGGAGGGGGTTCAACACTGACCAGGAGGAGGTCATGTGGCGAGCGTAGGGAAGAGCAATCACGATGCCAGCCTCGAAGGATCGTGTCCTCCACCTTTTTCCGCAGATCCCCCCTCCCGTCGGACGCCACGGTGACGCGCGATCCTGCCGCACGTGCCGGAATGGCGCGAGCCCGCCCGGTCCCCGTCACTCCGACGCCGAGCTCGCCGCTTCGCGCAGCATCGACCGAGCGATCACCAGGCGCTGGATCTGATTCGTCCCCTCGTAGATCTGCGTGATCTTGGCGTCGCGCATGTACTTCTCGATCGGGTAGTCCTTGCAGTACCCGTATCCCCCGAACAGCTGGACGGCGTCCGTCGTGACCCGCATCGCCGTATCGGTCGCCATGAGCTTGCACATGGCCGCGAGCTTGGAGACTCCCTTGGCCCCCGCGTCCGCCGCCCGCGCCGCCGTGTAGACCAGCTGGCGGGCGGCCTCGAGCTGCGTGCCCATGTCCGCGAGCATCCACTGGATGCCCTGGAAGGCCGAGATCGACTGCCCGAACTGGCGGCGCTTGCCGGTGTAGTCGATCGCGAGATCGAGGGCTCCCTGCGCGAGGCCGACCGCCTGCGCCGCGACCCCCGGACGGGCCAGGTCGAGCGTCATCATGGCCCGGCGGAACCCGTTCCCCTCCTCGCCCCCGAGGAGGTTGGCGGCCGGGACGCGGCAGTTCTCGAGGTGGATCTCGACGACCGGCACGCACCGGATCCCCATCTTGTCCTCGTGTTTGCCGACGCGGTACCCGGGGGTCCCGGCCTCGACGACGAACGCCGAGATGCCGCGGGCGCCGCGGCCGGGGCTCGTCACCGCGAAGATGGTGTTGTACGAGGCGACGGCCCCGCCGGTGTTCCACTTCTTCTCGCCGTTGAGGATGTAGTGGTCGCCGTCCTTCTCGCCCTTGGTGGTCATCGAGCCGGCGTCGGAGCCCGCCTCCTTCTCGGAGAGGCCGAACGCGATGAGCTTGTCCCCCGCCGCGATCCCGGGAAGCCAGCGTTGCTTCTGCTCGTCGGTGCCGCCGAGCAGGATCGGGAAGGAGCCGAGGGCGTTCACCGCGTACGCCACCCCCATGCCTCCGCACGCGCGGGAGAACTGCTCCACCACCAGGCACAGGTCGAGCACGCCGCCCCCCGCCCCGCCGTATTCCTTCGGGATCCAGACGCCGCTGAGGCCCGCCTCCTTGATGGCGCGCTGCACTTCCCACGGGTACGTCTGCTCGACGTCGTGTTTCGCCGCGACCGGGCGCATCACCTTCTCGGCGACCTCGCGAGCCCGTTCGCGGAAGTCGAGGTTCTGGGGCGTGAACAGTTCCTTGATCATCCTTGCTCCTTCGGTTTCGTCCGCTCGCGAATCTCTCGCTCGGCCAGGTGCAACTCGTCCTGAAGCGCGCTCAGTTTCTCCCAGATCGGGTCGATCAGCTCCGCATGGTCGAGCAGGTCGGCATGCACACGGACGTCGCGACAGACGACCCGTGCGGGAACGCCGACCGCCGTGCAGTCCGGGGGAACGTCCTGGATGACCACCGAACCCGCGCCCACCTTGGCGTTCCTTCCCAGCGTGATGTTCCCGAGGACCGCGGCCCCCGCCCCCACGACCACTCCCTCCTCGAGGGTCGGGTGGCGCTTCCCCTTCTCCTTGCCGGTGCCCCCGAGCGTCACGCCGTGGTACAGCAGGCAGTCGTCGCCGACGATCGCGGTCTCGCCGATGACCGTCCCCATGCCGTGATCGATGAAGACGCGCCGGCCGAGCCGCGCCGCGGGGTGGATCTCGATCCCGGTCACGAATCGACCGAAGTGCGACACGAGCCTCGCCACCGTCCTGAGCCGCAGCCGCGTCCAGAGGGCGTGGGACAGTCGATGCAGCGCGACCGCGTGCACGCCGGGGTACGTGAGGACGATCTCGAGCGCGGAGCGGGCCGCGGGATCCCGGCGGCGCACCGCGTCGATCAGGTCGAACATGGACGCGCGATTCTCCGCGGAAAGAAGCGGACGGTATACCAACTCGGGCCGCCGCGCGAGCGGTCTGTTAGCATCCGGGGACCGGTGATGCAGTACAAGAACCTCTTCCGCAAGCTCGAGCGCACGCTGAGCAAGATCGAAGGGTCGAGCGACCAGCTCGCCACGACCGCGGAGATCCTCCGCCGGCTCGTCGACGACTTCCGCGACGACCTCGGACTCGTCGGAGGCCGGATCTACGCCCGCCAGGACGACGCCTACGTCCTCGAGCGGGAGTACCCCGAGGGGCGCGCGCGCCTCGGCTTCCGGATCCCCTCGGCCTACCCCGTGATCCAGGAGCTCGCGGTCCAGGGGTTCGTCTACCGGCGCGTGGACGATCCGGACGTCGACCGGGAGATCGAGGGCGCCCTCGGCGTCGAGGTCTTCGCCGCGATCATGGTCGGCGACGACAACGACCAGATCATCGCCTTCTCGCTCGCCGACGACGCCGACGCCAGCCATGTGGTGCACACCCTCAATACGGTCCGGCACGCGATCAACCTCAAGCTGCGGCACGAGTTCCTCCAGGACCGCGTCCTCGAGGCGAGGGAGATCCAGCTCTCGCTGCTCCCTCCGAACCACAAGGTGTTCGGCGACTTCGACATCTACGCCCAGACGCGACCGGCCGAGGAGGTCGGGGGGGACCTCTTCGACTACCTCCCGATCTCGAAACGCGCGCTCGGCCTCGTCGTGGCCGACGCCTCGGGACACGGGCTTCCGGCGGCCCTGCAGGCGCGCGACGCGATCATCGGCCTGCGCATGGGCGTGGCGGAGAGCCTGCGCATCACGGCGACCCTCGACAAGCTCAACAAGGTCATCCACCGCTCCGCGCTCGCGTCGAAGTTCATCTCGCTGTTCTACGGGGAGCTCGAGACGAACGGCACGTTCGTCTTCTGCAACGCCGGGCATCCGCCCGCGCTCGTGTGGGACGGCGCGTTCATGGTCGAGCTGAACCGCGGCGGGATGGTCCTCGGGCCCAACCCCGAGGCCGCGTACGAACGCCATTACACCTCGCTCTCGCCCGGCACGGTCTTCCTCGCCTACACCGACGGGATCACCGAGGCGGAGGATGCCCACGGCGAGAGCTTCGGCGTCGAGCGCCTCAGACGGATCGTGCGCAGCCGCCCGTGGCCGGACGCGAAGGGCCTCGTGGAGTCCGTGTTCGACGCGGTGCACGCCTTCACGGGCCGGGAGCAGCCCGAGGACGACCAGACGGTGCTCGCCGTCGTGCGCGCGCGCTCAGTGGCCCCGTAGCAGGAACACGAGCCCCACGACGGCGATCAGGATCCCCGAGACGGTCTCCATGTGGCGCGCCGCCGCGGGAACCGGGAGGCGACGGGCGCCCACCACGCCGACGACCGACAGTCCGACCATGAGCGCGATCGTCGTCGCCGCGTAGGCCGCGGTGACCGCCGCGAGCGCCACCGCGCCGCGCTCGGCGGTGGCGACGAGCACGGGAAGGATCAGCACGCACGGGTTCACCCCGACGATCAGCGCGAGCGCGAGCCCCCCCGCGCCCCCGCGACCGCGGATCAGGCTCCCGTCGGCGTGGTAGTGCAGGTGCTCCGGGTTCTCCGGGCCCTCGTGGCCGTCGCAGGCGGGGGCCTTCGCGTCGTGGGCGTGGACGAGGGCCCCTCCCGGGTGGAAGTGGCCTCCCTTCCGCCACGCCCAGAGCGCGTACCCTCCGCCGAACACGACGAGGAGGATCCCGCTGGCGTGCTCGAGCCGCTCGCCGAGCGCCTCGGCGACGGCGCTCCCCAGGCGCAGGGCGAGAAATCCGAGCGCGACCGAGAGGGCGGCGTGCACGAAGGCGGAGATCCCCGAGAGCGCGGCCGTCCGCGCCGCCGACCATCTCCGGGCGCGACCGGCCAGCACGAACGGGAGCCAGTGGTCGGGGATCAGCGTGTGGAAGATCGCGGTGGCGACGGCGGTCGGGACGAGGAGTTCGGTCGCGTCGGGCACGGGGGCGGAGTGTAGCAGGAGGTCAGCGCCAGAGAACGCCCGCGGCCCGATGGCCCGAGAGGGCGGCTCCTTCGAGGGTGGCGGGAAGTCCGGTGTCGGTCCAGTCCCCGGCGAGCGCGAGGTTGGCAAGTGCGGTCGTCGGCCCGGGGCGCAGGTGCGCGTTCGCGGGCGAGAGGATCGGGGTCGCGCGCCGTTCCTTGACCACCCGGGAGCGCCGCAGCGTCGCGGCCCGCGCCGCGGGGAGGTAACGTCGCACCTCGTCGAGCGCCTCGCGGGCCACGGTCTCGACGGCGGCGGCGGCGAGATCCTCGGCGGCGCTGGTCACCAGGGCGAGCGATCCGCTCGGCTCGCCCGACTCGAGGATCCCCCGCTCGAACGACCACTGGAACCGGGAGCCGAGGAAGGCCTCCAGCAGGCTCTCCTGCACGGGCCGGTCGAAGACCAGGTGCACGCCGACGATCGCCGACGCGCCCAGCGCCTCCGCCGCCGCCGCGTCGAAGGCCGACGCTCCGGGCGGCAGCAAGCGCGCCGCTTCCGCATGCGGGACCGCGAGGAGGACGGCGCCGGCCGCGAAGGTGCGACCGTCGCGGGCGCGCACCCTCGCGACGCGACCGTCCTCGACCTCGATCGCGCCGGCCGGCGTACCCGGCACGATCGTGCCCCCTCGCGCGCGCAGGTAGGCGACCGACGGCTCCACGACGAGCGGCGTCAGCCCCCGCGTCGCGACGACCGGGCGCGAGGCGCCCCGGCCCGCGAGCAGCGCGCGACGGACGACCTCCGAGAGGAGGGACGCGCACGCCCGCTCGGGCTCGACGTTGATCGTCGCGAGCACGAGGGGATCCCACAGCAGCCGGCGCGCCTCCCCGCCCTGTCCGTGGAACCCGAGCCAGTCGGCGACCGTTCGCTCCCCCGGGCCCGGGGCGTCGCGCACGAGCGACCGCGCGGCGACGATCGAGCGCCAGGGGAATCCGCGCAGCCGAGCCAGGCCGAGTCCGAAGTCGAGGGGGGACGGGAGCGCCGCCGGCCGGAACCGGCGAACCGAGCCGTCCCGTTCGCGGAGCCGGAGATCGAGGCGGCTCTCGAACCGCAGGGTCCGTTCGCCGCCCGTGCGGCGGACGAAGGCGAGGAACTCGTCGTAACACCCGAGCAGGAGATGCTGGCCGTTGTCCTCGACGATCCCGTCCGCGGCGATCCAGGATCTCGATCTTCCGCCGGCGGTCCGGCGCGCCTCGAGGACCGTGACCCGCGCCCCCCGCTCCGCGAGCGCGGTCGCCGCCGCGAGTCCCGCCGTCCCCGCGCCGACGACGACGACGTCCGGGGTCACCCGAGACGCTCGCGCAGCAGCGTCCGACCGGCGATCCAGAGGCGCCGCGCGGCGCTCAGGCGGAGCTCGGCGTCGAGCACCCGGTCGCCCGCGCGCTCGATGCGCGAGAGCAGGGCCTCGTACACCGCCGCCATGATCGAGCCGGACAAGACCCGGGGCCGATCCTCGGGATCGAGCGCCGCGCGGGCCGCCGCGAACCGGGATCGCGCGTAGGCGGCCTCGCCGAGCACGAGCGCCGCGATCCGCTCGCGGGCGTAAGGCTCCCGCGAGCGGAGGTCCTCCTCGGTCACCCCGTGGGAGCGCAGCGACGACGCCGGGAGATAGAGGCGCCCGCGGGCCAGGTCCGGACGCACGTCGCGGAGGACGTTCGTCCACTGCAGCGCGATCCCGAGCTCCTCCGCGTAACGCTCCCGCCCCGGCCCCGTCGCGCCGAAGATCCGCACGCACAGCAGCCCCACCGTGGACGCGACGCGGTAGGCGTAGGCGCGCAAGGCCTCGCGGTCGGGGTACCTGCGCCCCTCGAGGTCCCACGTACACCCCTCCAGCAGGTCGTCGAACGGCCGTCGCGGGAGCTCGAAGCGCCGGATCGCCTCCGCGAGCGCCGGGGCGCCGCCCCCGCGGAACGCCTCGTCGAGCCGCGCGCGCACGGACGCCAGGGCGCGTGCGCCCTCGTCCCGATCGCGGGCGTCGTCCACCGCGTCGTCGGCCGCGCGGCAGAAGGCGTACACCGCCTCGATCGCCGCCCTCCGCTCCGGGGCGAGAACGCGAAAGGCGATGAAGAAACTGCTCACGGGAACAGCGCCCGCGCCCCGATCGCCGCCCAGTCGGCGAGGGCGAGCCTCGGGCGGCGCCGAAAGACGTCGTACCCGCCGCTCTCGAGTCGATGGAGGATGCGCGTCCCTCCGGCGACGACCAGGCGCAGCTCGAGGCGCAGCCTCCCCCGCACCGCGTCGAGCAGAGGGGCGCCCTCCGCGTACAGGTCGCGCGTGCGCGCGGTCATCTCCGCCATCAGCGCGCGAAAGGCGTCGTCCACGCGCCCCTCGCGAAGGGCGGCCTCGGTGACCCCGTGGCGCAGGCGGTCCTCCTCCGGGAGGTAGATGCGGTCCTTCTCCAGGTCCACCGCCACATCCTGCCAGAAGTTCGTGAGCTGCAGCGCCGTGCAGATCGCGTCGGAGCGGAGCGCCTTGGCCTCGTCGCGCTCGCCGAAGAGCAGCAGGACCAGTCGGCCGACGGGGTTCGCCGATCGACGGGAGTAGTCGAGCAGGTCCTCGAATCGCGCGTAGCGCCGCACGCGGCAGTCCTGTCGGAACGCGTCGAGGAGGTCGCGGAGGAGGCGGTCGGGCAGATCGAATCTGCGGATCGTGTCGCCGAGCGCCAGGAAGACGGGATCCGACGTCGTTCCCGCGAGCGCGCGGTCGAGCTCGGCCTCCCACGCGTCGAGCCGCTCGAGGCGCCGCCCCTCGTGCTCGGCCTCGTCGGCGAAGTCGTCCGCCGAGCGGGCGAAGGCGTAGACCGCGCAGACGTGGGGGCGGATCCGCGCGGGAACCGCGAGCGAGGCGACGGGGAAGTTCTCGTAATGCCCGCGGGCGACCGCCCGGCAGTGATCGTAGGCGGCCTCGAGGGGAGATGCGGCCATCGGCTAGCGGGCGAACTCCGTCGCGCGGACCTCGCGGATGACGGTCACCTTGATCTTGCCCGGATAGTCCATCTCGGACTGGATCCGCTTGGCCAGATCGTTCGCGAGCAGGTTCAGGTGCGCGTCGTCGACCACCGACGACTGCGCGATCACGCGGATCTCGCGTCCCGCCTGCAGGGCGTAGGACTGCTCGACCCCCTCGAAGCTGTTCGCGAGCCCCTCGAGCTGCTCGATGCGCCGGATGTACTCGGCCGCGGTCTTGCGTCGCGCTCCGGGGCGCGCCCCCGAGAGCGCGTCGGCGGCCGCGACGAGGATCGTGATCGGCGTGGTGATCTCCACGTCCTCGTGGTGCGCGGCGATCGCGTTGATGACGCGCCAGTCCTCGCCGCACTTCGTCGCGAGCTCCGCCCCGATCTCCGGGTGCGTCCCCTCGCGCTCGTAATCGACCGCCTTCCCGATGTCGTGGAACAGTCCGGCGCGCCGCGCGACCTTCTCGTCCATGCCGAGCTCGGCGGCCATCATCCCGGTGAGGAACCCGACTTCCTTCGAGTGCATCAACACGTTCTGGCCGTACGACGTGCGGTAGAGCAGCCTCCCGAGGTGGGCCACCATCTCGGGGTGGGTGTCCTTGATCGACATCTCCTTGAGGACCTGCTCGGCGGCCCGCTTCATCTCCTCCTCGAGGCGGCGCCGGTTGCGCCGCTCGAGCTCCTCGATCCGGCGCGGGTGGACGTTGCCGTCCTTGACGATCGTCTCGAGGACGCGCCGCGCGATCTCGCGCTTGACCGGGTTGAACCCCGACAGGGTGGCGGTTTCCGCCTGCTCGTCGAGCAGGATCTGGATCCCCGTCGACTTCTCGAAGGCGCGGATGTTCTTCCCCTCGTGGCCGATGATCCGCCCCCGCAGCTGGTTCCCCTGAGGCAGCTGGAAGATGCTCGTCGAGCGCTCCACCGAGAGGTCCGAGGCCATGCGCTCGATCGCGAGCGCGACGATCTTCGTCGCCTCGGTCTCGGCATTGCGCTGCGCCTCGTCCTTGATCTCCTTGATCATGGCGGCGGCCTCGAAGCGGGCCTCCGCGCGGAGGTTGGAGAGGAGCTGGCGCTGGGCCTCCTCGCGGGTCAGTCCGGCGACCCGCTCGAGCCGGGCGTTCTCCTCGTGCTTGAGGTGCTCGAGCTCCTCCTTGCCGCGCGCGAGCTCCGCCTCGCGGGCGGCGAGCTCCCTCTCGGTGTCGGCGAGCCCTTCGCGCTGCCGCGCGACGTCGGCCTCGAGATCGGCGATCTGCTGGCGGGTCGCCTTGAGATCGCGCTCCTGCTTGACGAGCTGGCCGCGTCGCGAGCGGAAGTCGCGCTCGGCCTTCTGCTTCTCCTGCAGGATCTCCTCGCGGGCCTCGAGGATCGCGGCCTTCTTCGCCTTCTCCGCCTCGCGCAGGCCGACGCTGCGGAGCTCCGCCGCCTTGCGCCGCGCCGCCTCGAGGCTGCGCGCGCCGAGCCGGTTGTTGAGCCAGAAGCCGAGCGCCCCCCCCGCGGCCAGGGCGAGGATCTCGGCCACGACGATCCAGACGTTCATCGTCGTCCCCCCCCTCCGGCGCCGACCGCGGCATCGGAGACGAACGGGTTGAAGCGTCGCTCCGCGTCGAGCGTGGTCTCCGGCCCGTGTCCTGGCCAGCAGACGGTCTCCCCGGGGAGCACGAAGAGTTTCTCGCGGATGGACCGGACGAGGACGTCCATGTCCCCGCCCGGGAGGTCGGCCCGGCCGATCGACCCCCGGAAGAGCGTGTCGCCGACGAGCATCGACGACCCCAGGCGCAGACAGACCCCGCCGGGGGAATGCCCCGGCGTGTGGATCACCTCGAAGGCGACGCCGTCGAAGACGAACGGCTCCCCCTCCCGCAGCTCGACGTCGGGAAGCGGGGAGCGGGGCACGCGCAGGCCGAACATCGCCCCCTGCCGTTCGATGTTCTCGAGGAGCGGGAGGTCGGCGGCGTGCATCGCCAGCGGCGCCCCGGTGCGCTCCTTGAAGAAGGCGTTCCCGGCCACGTGGTCGAGGTGGGCGTGGGTGTTGACGATCGCGACGATCTCGAGGCCGCGCGAGGTCGCCTCGTCGAGGATCGGCTCGCTGTCGATCCCGGGATCGACGAGCATCGCCTTCCGGCCCGACGGTCCGACGAGGAGGTAGGGGTTCTCCTCGAAGGGGCCGCAGGTGAACCGGATCCATTCGACGCGTGCGTCCATGGGCGTCAGTGTAGCGGGAAATCAGCCCTTTCGCTGACGTTTCACCATCGGGAGGACCCGCTTGCGCAGCCGCAGGGACTTCGGGGTCACTTCCACCAGCTCGTCGTCGGTGATGAACTCGAGACACTGCTCGAGGGACATCGAGCGCGGCGGGATCAGCCGAACGAGCTCCTCCGAGGTGGAGGCGCGCATGTTGGTGAGCTTCTTCTCCTTGGTGATGTTGACGTCGAGATCCTGGGAGCGGGAGTTTTCCCCGACGATCATCCCCTCGTAGACCTGATCTCCCGGGGCGATGAACATCGTCCCGCGGTCCTGGAGGTGCTCGATCGCGTAGCCGTTCGCCCGCCCCGGGCGGTCCGCCACGAGGGCGCCGGTCTGGCGATGGGGGATCTCCCCCTGCAGCGGGATGTACCCCTCGAAGAGGTGGTTCATGATCCCGGTCCCCTTCGTGTCGCTCAGGAACTCCGTGCGGAAGCCCAGCAGGCCCCGCGAAGGGATGTGGAACTCCATCCGCACCCGGCCGGTGCCGTGGTTGATCATCTTCATCAGGCGTCCCTTGCGGGAGCCGACCTTCTGATTGACGACGCCGATGAACACCTCCGGGCAGTCGATCACGAGCAGCTCCATCGGCTCCCGGGCCTCGCCGTCGATCTGCTTGGTCACGATCTCCGGCCGGCCGACGGACATCTCGTATCCCTCGCGCCGCATCATCTCGATCAGGATCGCCATCTGGAGCTCGCCGCGGCCGGACACCTTGAACGCGTCCGGCGAGTCGGTCTCCTCGACCCGGATCGAGACGTTGGTGAGGATCTCCTTCCACAGCCGCTCGCGCAGCTTGCGGGAGGTGACGTATTGCCCGTCGAGCCCCGAAAGCGGCGAGTCGTTCACGGCGATGACGACCGAGATCGTCGGCTCGTCCACGGTGATCGGCGGCAGGGCGACGGGTTTCTCGGAATCGGCGAGGGTCTCGCCGATCGCGACCCCCTCGAGCCCCGCGACCGCGACGATGTCCCCCGGCCCCGCCTCGTCGATCTCCACGCGCTTGAGGCCGTCGTACCCGTACAGCGCGGTCACGCGGGCGCGCTCCACCGTCCCGGCGATCTTGCAGATCGCGATCTCACGCCCCTTGGCGATGCGGCCGTTGAAGATGCGCCCGATCGCCAGGCGGCCGACGTAGTCGTTGTAGTCGAGGTTGGTGACGAGCAGCTGGAGCCCCATCTCCGTCTCGTACCGCGGCGGCGGGACCGTCACCAGGATCTGCTCGAAGAGGGTCACGAGCGGCTCGTCCGCCCCGTCGGGGGTGCGACGTACGATCCCCTTGCGGGCGTTGGCGTAGAGGACCGGGAACTCGAGCTGGTCCTCGGTCGCGTCGAGGTCGATGAAGAGGTCGTAGACCTCGTTGAGGACCTCCTT
>DASVAW010000041.1 GCA_036376135.1 Candidatus Polarisedimenticolaceae bacterium
CGGGGGACGAGGTCGTCGTCACGCGCCTCGACCACGACGCGAACGTCACTCCGTGGGTGCGCGCGGCGGAATCCGCCGGCGCGATCGTGCGCCGCGTACCGATGCGCATCGAGGACGGCACGCTCGACCTCGACGCCTTCCGGCAGCTGCTCGGCCCGCGCACGCGTCTCGTCGCGGTCGGCCACGCCTCCAACGCGCTCGGGACCGTCAACCCGGTCCGGGAGATCGCGACCCTCGCGCACGAGGCGGGGGCCGAGGTCTTCGTCGACGCGGTGCACGGCGCGCCGCATCTCCGGCTCGACGTCGCGGCGTGGGGGTGCGATTGGCTCGCCTGCTCGGCGTACAAGTTCTTCGGGCCGCACGTGGGGATGCTCTGGGGTCGGAAGGAGCGCCTCGCGGAGCTTCCCGTGGACAAGGTCCGCCCCGCGTCGGACCTGCCTCCGGAGCGCTGGGAGACCGGGACCCCCGCCTACGAGGGGATCGCGGGGACGCTCGCGGCGATCGAGTATCTCGAGGAGATCGGCCGGGCCCACGCGCCGGGGGGGGCCGGCCCTCGCGCGGCGCTCGACGCCGCCTTCGAGGCGATCGGTCGCCACGAGCGCGAGCTCGCCGGCGCGGCGCTCGAGGCGCTGCGGTCGATCCGAGGCGTGCGCGTGTGGGGCCTCACCGACCCGCGGCGCCTGCACGATCGCGTCGCGACCTTCGGGTTCACCGTCTCGGGCGTTCCCGCGCGCGACGTGGCGCGGCGACTCGCCGCCGACGGGATCTTCGTCTGGGCGGGGAACTTCTACGCCGTCGAGGCGACCGAGGCGCTGGGGCTCGAGCCCGACGGGCTCGTCCGCGCCGGGTTCCTCCACTACAACCTGCCGGGAGAGGTCGAGCGCTTCGCGGCGGCGCTCTCGAACCGGGCGTAAGCCCCCGCCCCCTCCGGAAGTCTCGCCGTCCCCTCGGGTGATCGCGTCCGAGGCGCGTCCGGCCCCCGGCGAGGCCGGGCTTCAAGCGTCGAAGGCCTTCGCGTCGAACTCCGGGTGCATGGCCCCCGTGTCCATCAGGCGAAGGTGCAGGTCGAAGGCGTGGGCGAGGTCGTGGCGGATGTGCCCCATCCGCGCGTGCTCGAGGTACCGGCGGAGCAGGTCGCGGTAGGCGGGATGGGCGCATTTCTCCACGATCGCGCGCGCGCGCTCCATGGTCCCGAGGCCGCGCAGGTCGGCGAGACCCTGTTCGGTGACCACGACCTGGACGGAGTGCTCGTTGTGGTCGACGTGCGTGGCCATCGGCACGATCGTCGAGATCCGCCCGCCCTTGCTCGTCGACGGGCACATGCAGATCGAAAGATACGCGTTCCTCATGAAGTCGCCGCTCCCCCCGATGCCGTTCATCATCTGGGTCCCGAGGACGTGGGTGGAGTTGGCGTGCCCGTAGACGTCCACCTCCAGGGCGGTGTTCATCGTGATCACCCCCAGCCGCCGGACGATCCCGGGGTGATTGGTGAGCTCCTGCGGGCGGAGCACGATCCTCGGGACGAAGAAGTCCATGTTGTCGTAGATCCGGCGGAGCATCGGCGGGGAGATGGTCAGCGCGGACGACGACGCCCCGAGCAGCCGCCGGCGCTCCATGAGCTCGACGCAGGAGTCCTGGTAGACCTCCGTGTACATCCGGAACGGCGGCACGTCGAGGTTCTCGCCGAGCCCCGCGAGGACGGCGTTGGCGACGTTGCCGACCCCGGACTGCAGCGGGAGGAACTCCCCGGGGATCCGCCCGGCGCGCATCTCGTCGAGCAGGAAGTCCACGACGAACGCCGCGATCCTCTCGTGGGCCGGAGCCGGCGGGTCGAACGCCCCGGTGTCGTCCGGCGCCTCGTGCTCCACGATCCCGACGATCTTGCGGGGGTCGACGGAGGCGTAGGGGAATCCGATGCGCGCCATCGCGTCGTGGATCGGGATCGGCTCCCGGCGCGGGGGCGGGGCGACGATCGCGATGTCGGACATCTCGGAGACGCGCGGCGAGTGGTACCGGTTGATCTCGACGATCACCTTGTCGGCGCACTGCAGGAAGGTCGGCGAGGCGCCGATCGACGTCGTGAGGTAGACGCGTCCGTCGCGGGTCACCTCCGTCGCCTCGATCACCGCGTAGTCCATCTTCCCGAAGAAGCCGAACGAAAGCGTCTGCGGGACGTGCGAGAGGTGCATGTCCACGAACTGCACGTGCTGGCGGTTGATCCGCTCGCGCAGCGCCTTGGTCGCCTGGTAAGGGGCGCGCCACGCGACCGCCTCGGCCTCGGCGAGAGCCTCGTCGATCGCGCTCCCGGCCGAGGCGCCGGTGAGGACTCGGATCCTGAAGGGGTGACCCTTCGCGTGGAGATCGCGCGCCCTCGCCGCGAGCGCGCGCGGGACCGCCTTCGCGGCGCCGGCGGGGGTGAATCCGCTGAACCCCACGAAAGCGCCGTCGGGGATCATCGCGGCCGCTTCGTCGGCGGTGAGTCGGGGGAAGGCGTGGCGGGTGTCCATCGACCGTCTCCTGGGGGCCGGAGCGCTGTGGTTCCGCGTTCTAGCACAGCGGTGCGGCGTCTCCCCAGCACTCGCGCACGAGACGCTTGGCCGCCGTTCGGCGAACGCGTTACCTTGGCGACCGGTCCCCCAGTGGAGGCGCGCCATGCTTCAGCGGATCGCCTTTCTCGCGTGGATCGTCACGTCGTCGTTCGCGTGGGGTTGCGGTGCGGTGGGCGACGTCTTCGACGACGATCCGCCCCCGGCGGAGTTCCTCGCCACGCATCGCTACGCCGGGTTCTCCGCCGACGGCGGGCTCGTCGCGGAGGGGGCGCTCGACCTTCGTCCCCCGGCCCAGTACGCCACGTGCGTGGGACGCTTCATGGTCGCCCTCGCGCCGGGCGTGCCGGAGCCGGCGGGGCACTTCCTGGGGGAGGGGCTGATCTGCCCGGACACCTCCGAGCCGAGCATCCCGGAGCGATACGTCTGGGTGGTCGCCTCGCCGTCGAACATGGGCATCGAGAAGGAGCAGTGGACCCTGACCGGCCTCGGGTTGGGGTATCCGGCGTCAGGGGGCTGGGAGCGATGGCGCTCCGGAACCGCCTTCGAAACCGGGACTTTCGAAATCGTTCCCGTCGATCTCCCCGGCCGGTAAGGGGGCGGAATCGGCGCCTCTTCCCGCGGCGTCCGCTTTGCAGACGTAAGGGGCGGGAGGAGCCCGCATGGCGGACGACGTCGGCATCTACGATCTCGGTGAGGTCCGCGAGGAGAGCTTCGAGACGATCCTCGGCGGGGCCGGGAACTCCAAACGCGCGGCGACTTCGACGCGCGCGGCGGCGCCCGCGGCGGACGATCGCACGCCGATGGTCGCGGCGAGCCTGTCGGTCGTGGTCCCCGGGAGCGGGCAGCTCGCCTTCGGCGACGGTGCCGCGGGGATGTTGTTCCTCTCGCTCGCGGGGCTCGCCGTGTCGTCGGCCTGGGCGCTCGTGACGACGTGGGATCGTCTCGTGCCGACGCTCGCGGTCCTCGAGATTCCCTCGTGGACGGCGACGGCGGCGCTCGTCGCCGCGTTCGTCCTCGCCGCGGGGGCGCACCTCGGTTCCGCCGTGCACGCGCACGCCCATCGCTCGGTCGGCCGCGACGCGGCGACCCACCCGATCGTCGCGGGCCTCGGCTCGATGCTGATCCCCGGATGGGGCCAGCTCCTCGCGGGAAACCGCGGGCGCGCCGGGTTCTTCCTGGGTGCGTTCTGGCTGCTGGGTGGGGCGTGGCTCGCCGTCACCCCGTGGGTCTCGTCGCGCCTCGCCGAGACCGGGCTCGCGCTTCCCCGCGAGCTGCTGAACGGAGCCGGCCCCGTGGTGCTGCTGGCGGCGACGGGAGTTCTCTGGGCGCTCGCGGTTTACGACGCCGCCGCGGGCGC
>DASVAW010000042.1 GCA_036376135.1 Candidatus Polarisedimenticolaceae bacterium
ATTGGCGGCGTTGACGATCGCGTCGACGGCGAGCGTCGTGATGTCGGCCTGGATGGCGCGGAGCGCCGCGGGGTTGCGGAGTCTCATGTCGCCTCCGGCTTCCGGAACCGCGCCCAGATTCGAAGCGCGAGCCACCTCACCCCGTCGTGAGCCTGGAGGATCCATGGTGTTGTCGATGGGACGGGGCAGCAGCCGGTCGAGCATGGACGTCCCTCGAGGAGTCTTGGCAGCTCAGGCTTGGTCGTAGGCGCGTAGCGCCGCGGGGAGCGCCTGCGTCACGACGTGTCCTGCGGCCGGAAGCCCCACCAGGATCGCGCTGATCACCTCGTCGCGGGAGGCGCCGAGCTCCCTGGCGTGCGCGACGTGGAACGGAACGCCGCTCTCCAGGCGAAGCGCGGCGAGCACGGCGAGGTAGGCGAGCGCCTGCGTCTTCGCGTCGAGCGCGCTCGCTTCGCTCAACCCCCGAACCGCACCCATCCAGGCCTGGGCGTGTCCCGGGCTTTCCTTCAGGAACACCTGGAACGCCTCGCTGACGAGTCCGGATTTGTCGGCCATGGATCACCTCTCCGTTCCGGATCGAGCCCATCGCACGAGCAAGCCGATTCTGACAGGCCGGAGCGCGCGATGCGAGCCGGACCGCCGTCCACCGGACTCGGATTGCAGGGGGAGCCGCTACCGCGGCTCACACTCGTACTCGACGACGACGCGGACCGATACGCGGATCGTCGAGGCGAGCTCATCGCTCACGATGAACCCGCGGCGGCGGTATCCATACGGCTCGGCCGAAACGGTGACCGTCTCCTCCAGGTCGTACGGCCGCGATTCGGAACCCGGCCGCCCGACCCGCAGTAAACGCACCGACCGCACGTCGAGATTGGCCTCCGCCGCAGCGATGGCCGCGAACTCACGAGCGTCGGCGATCGCCTGCTTGAGCAGGACGGCGTGCAACTGCTTCGTCCGGATCTCCGAGAGCCGTGCCTCGAATCCCGTCACCGTCAGGGCCGGGACCTTCGCCAAGGCCGACTGCACGAGCGCGACCATGCACGTCTCGGCCTGGCCCTCGGGGACCCCGTCGGCCTGGAGCCGGAACTTGAACTGCTGCTTGGTGGCGATCGTCCACTTCTTCTGCTGCATGAACGTCAGGTCGCGCTCGACGGAGAGCTTCACGCCCTCGAGGGGCGGCGCGATCGACTGCAGGTCGGCGGCGACGGCGCGAGCCTTCGCAGCCCCCTGCTCGAGGGTCTCGCTCGCGGTCTCGAACTCGAGGTCCACGGTCAGGGAGTCCGGGGCCACGTCGGCGACCGCGATTCCCGGCGCCACGATCCGTCCTGGCTCGGCCCAAGCCCCACTCCCGGACGCCACGGCAGCGACCAGCACGATCCTGCACCACAGCAGCCTTCTCATCGGGTTTCCCTCGCCGTTTGCTGCCCGATCCACAGCCGATTCCCGTCCGGATCCTCGATCCGGAATTCGGTCATGCCGTAGAAGGTGACTTCCAGGTCGGGAACCTCGACGCCGTTCGCCCGGACGAACCGGTGGTAAGCGGCGACGTCGTCGGGGTACAGGTAGATCACCGATTGCCGCGGTCCGTCCGGTCGCACGTTGATCGACTGGTCGATCATCAGACGGCAATCGTCGAGAGCGAGCATCGCCCAGCCCTGCCGATCGTCCCGCCGCTCGACGGTGAATCCCAGCTTCCGATAGAACTCGACGCTCGCCGGCAGGTGCCTCACCGGGAGCATCGGAGTGAGCCGCGTCATCGTCATGGGTTCCCCTTCCTCGCCTAGGTATCGGAACTATACGCCCGGCCACCATGAGACAATCCCGCAACGCTCGGAGGATCCATGAAGCGCGCCCCGACAGCGGTCGTGATGCTCGGCCTTGCGCTCGGCGGCCTCGATGCGGCGGCCGCTCCCGACTGCTCCGCTTGGACCCTCGACGGCTACGCGCTCGGCATGACGGGAGACGCGGTGCTCGCCGTCCGCTCCGTCACCCTGCACGTGAAGGGCCAGGCCCAGGTCGTCCAGCCCGGGAAGCTCCACGGCGTGATCGTGATCGACGACGCGGGGCGGCTCGAAAAGTGGGACGTCGGGTACGACGACGTGGGCGCCGGGCCGCTTCGAACGCAACTCACCGCACGACTCGGCGCTCCGGCGTCCGACGTCACCGGTACCTTGATCGAGGATGAGTCCCTCACGGTGCGCCAGCGGCGGACGATCTGGCGGGACGCCGCGTGCGACGCCGCGATCCTCCTCTACGAGAACACCGCCTCCGGCGCGCGCGAGGGCGGGGAGGTCCGGGCGACGCTCACGCGGGCGTCGAGCCTGCCGAAGGGGCTGGTCGAGGCGAGGACCCTCACGCCGTGAGGTCTCAGATCACTCTCCGGTAGCCCTCGACCTTCTCGTTCCAGATCGGAAGCCCGCAGAATCGGCTTCCCTCCGGGCAGAACGGTTTGGTCCCTGCCTCCTTGCGGATCGTGCACGGCGGGAGGAGCCACTCGCCCAGTCGAGGATGCACCTCGCGGACCTGCAGCGCCTCGTCCACCGAGGCCTGCCAGATCTCCTCCTGCGCGTTGTAGCAAAGGCGCATCACGTGTTTGTGGCGGAGGTTGAGGTAGTCCGTCGACTCCGTGAACCGCACCGCGACCGCGTTCGGGAGCAGGTAGTTCGCGAACTCGTCGGAGACGCCCATCGCCTTGAGGCGGCCGATACGCTCCCAGATCCGCGTCATCATCGCGTCGTAACGACGGTGGACCTCGCCGTCCTGCTTCACGAGCGTCGGGGTGACGTAGTCGGGCTCTCCCGTCTGGTGCGCGGCGAGGATCGGGCGCGAGGCCGGGGTCATCCGGTGGCGCTGGTCCTGCGAGTCCCCGGCGTGCGAAAGTTTCTTGCGGAAGGTGTACGCGGGGTGGTGCATCGCCCGCGTGAGCTTGTCCATCGTCGAGAGGTTGAGGGCCTGGCCGAGGATCGGGTTTCTCGCCGGCGAGACCGCGAGGCGAATCGCCTCGTCGTCCGACAGCGCCGACGACGGAATCCCAAGCACCTCGCGCACGGCCCGCGCGACCTCTTCCTCTCCTCTCGCCTTCCAGTCCATCAGCTTCGAGGTCTTTCCCTCGAGGGAGGCGTCGAACTCCTTCACGAACGCGGCGCGCGTGGACGAAGCCGCGAGCTCGGGGCGGGCCTCGAAGAACTTCGCCTCGGGGGTGTCGGCGGCGGGGATCGGCTCGTCGAGCAGGCGCTTGTACTCGGAGTCCACCTCGAGGATCGCCTGGACCATCTTCCCGGCGACCAGGCGCTGCTCGTAGGGGGCGTCGAGCTGCTCGCACATCCGCCAGTAACGCAGGATCGTCAGCGCCGACACGGTGTGGTAGAGGAACGCGCAGGTGGCGACCGGCAATACGTACCGGGCGATCTCCTGGGCCTTTTTCTCGATCTCCTTCCCGTATTTCTCGCGCTTGTTGGCGCGGGCCGGGAAACGCGCGTCGTAGGCGCGTGTGGCGAGCGGGGTGAGCGAGACGATCATCTCGCGGTAGAACGCGAGCTGCTCGTCCAGCCCCTCCTGGTAGACCGCCAGCGCCTCCCCCTTAAGCGGAGGGACGAAGCAGTTCTGCTTGCGCACCTTCACGTAGCGCTGGCTGACCTGCTCCGAGTTGTAGAACGGGTGCGCGTGCAGGAACGACCAGAGGAACTGCCGCGAGACGTTCTCCAGCGAGAACTGGAAATACGCGTGCTGGATCGTGGTGTGGTGGCCGGCCTCGTAGAGGTCGCGGGCGAGCAGCTCGTTGCCGGGCTTGAGGTGCTCGTCCTCGATCAGCTTGGCGGAGTAACAGGTCCGCGCCGAGGTCAGGATGCTCGCGAACGGGGCCCGGAAGTGCCGGGTGATCCGCACGCGAGGCTGGGGCGACGCGTCGGGCACGGGGAGGGGGATCGGCTCGGCCATCGGGCGGATTCTAGTCGGCCCGGACGGCGCGCTCCAACGCCGGTTTCACTTCTCCGCGCCAGGCCTTCCGGAGCTTTCCGATCTCCTCGCGATACGCGGCGCCGTAACGCTCCGGCGTGACCACGTTCGCGAGGTCGGAGACGACCGAGGCGTACGGCGCAAGCCGCGAGCCGGACAGGAGATCCCGCCCCCAGGGAGACGACGCCGCGAGCGGGTGGATCACGAACGCCCCGGCGAGGATCGCCGCCGTGAGCCCCAGCGCCCCCCCGGCCAGGCGGTCGGCCCAGCTGAGCAGCGCCGCCTTGAGGACCTTCCGCACCACCCAGGCCACGGCCCCGCCGACGAGCATCGTCAGGAGGAAGATCGCCGCGTAGGCGGTCAGTCCGGCGGCGGCCTCCTTCACCCCCATCCCCCGGAGCCATGCGGCGACCGGGTCGCGGAACCACGAGGCGAGCAGGAACGCGACGACGAGGGAGGCGATCCCGATCGCGATGCGCGAGAACCCCCGGATGAGGCCGTAGGCGGCGCAGGCGACGGCCGCCGCGAGGAAGACCACGTCGAACCCGTTGAGACTCACGGCGCGGATGATACCGTCTCCGGTCGATGGAACTCGACCGGGACCACCCCTTCGACCGCAACTGGGTCGCCCTCGAACGGCTCACCGGCTGGATCGCCGCGCTCGTGGTCGGCGGCGGCGCGATGCTGGCGAGCCTGATCGCCGTGCTCGTGGCGCGGCCCTCGCTCGCGCTCGGGTCGCTGATCTTCGGCGCCGCGATGTCCCTGTTCCTGCTGCTCGCCGCCGTCGCGACCTTCTGGCCGGAGGCGGCGTGGCGGAGGTCGTCGTGGCGGCTGAACGCACGCGGCCTGGAGATCCGGCGCGGGGTCCTCTGGCGCTCGATCGTCAACGTCCCCCGCTCGCGCGTGCAGCACACCGACGTCTCGCAGGGACCGCTCGAGCGGCGCTTCGGCCTCGCGACCCTCGTCGTGCACACGGCGGGAACCGCGCACGCCTCGGTCGAGGTGCCGGGACTCCCCCACGCCGTCGCGATCGAGGTCCGCGACTTCCTCGTGTCGGCGGGGCGCGGCGATGCCGTCTGAGCTGAGGCTCCATCCCTCGTCGCTGATCTTCGGCCTGGGGAGCGTGGCCTGGCGCCTGCTCATCCCGGCGCTCTTCGTCTTCGTGCTGGCTCGGGGGGACCGCTACGAGGCGATCTTCGCTTTCGTGATCGCGCCGATGGCCGCGGCAGGAGCGGTCTTTCGCTACGTGACCTTCCGCTACCGCTTCGACGAGAAGGACCTCGTCGTCCGGCGCGGGCTGCTCTTCCGGAACGAGCGGCACATCCCCTACGCCCGGATCCAGAACGTCGATCTCGTCCAGAACGTGCTCCACCGCCTCTTCGGCGTCGCCGAGGTGCGGGTGCAGACGGCGAGCGGCGGCGAGGCGGAGGCGACCTTCCGGGTCCTCTCGATCGAGGCGGTGGATGCGATGCGCGCGCAGATCGCGCGCGAGCGCGCTCCCGAAACGACCTCCGACGCGCCCGCTTCCCCCGAGGAACCCGAGGCGCGGGTGCTCGCGGGGATGCCGCTGAGGGAGCGGATCCTGTTCGGCGTGATCTCGAACCGAGGAACGGTGGTGGTCGCCGCGCTTTTCGGCCTGGCCACGCAGTACCTCTGGCGGCCCGAGGAGGCCGAGCGGCTTCCGTTCGACCCCCGCTCGATCGCCGACTCCATCTCCGAATCGATCCTCTCCCCCGGCGGGATCCTCCTCGGCGTGCTGGCGCTGCTGGGACTGATCGTCGCGCTCCGGATGCTCTCGATCGCACACGCGCTCCTGACCTTCCACGGCTTCGAGCTGCGCCTGGCGGGAGAGGACCTCCGCACGACCGCGGGGCTGTTCACGCGGGTCTCCGCGACCGTGCCGCGCCACCGGATCCAGATCGTGAGCATCCGCGAGACGCCGCTCCATCGGCTCTTCGGCCGCGCCTCGGTGCAGGTCGAGAGCGCCGGCGGCGGCGCCGCGGAGCGCGACGAGAACGGCGGGGGGCGCCGGCGGCAGGACTGGCTGGTCCCGCTGATGGCCGCCGGCGAGGTCGCGGATCTCGTGAAGACGATCGAGCCCGACCTCGACCTCGCCGCCCTCGAGTGGAAGCAACCGCACCCGAGCGCGCGGCGGAGGTTGGTCGTCCGGCGTGGGTTCACGGGTCTCGTCTTCGGCGGTACGCTCGCCGGACTCGCCGGCTTCGCGCCGGGCGGGCTGATCGCCGGGGGGATGATCCTCGCGGCGTTCCTCGCCGGAGGGTGGCTTCAGGCCCGGAGCCTTCGCTGGGCGGAAGGGGCGGAGTGCGTCGCCTTCCGGAGCGGGTGGTGGACGCGACGCACGAGCGCGACGCGGTTCGCGAAGGTGCAGGCGGTTTCCCTCGTCGAATCCCCTTTCGACCGGCGCCACGGCACGGCGACCGTCGGCGTCGACACCGCGGGGGGGCTGCGCCTGGACCACCGCGTGCGGATCCCGTTCCTTCCCGCCGGGCTCGCGCGCGAGCTCACCCAGCGCTGGGCGATGCGCGCCGAAGCCGCCGAGTTCCGCTGGTAGAAATAGGGACAGCAACCTATTTCGGTAACTTCGGACTATCACCACATTCCCCATCCGCATGACGTGAGCTTCGGGGTTGGGGCATGGGGTGAGTGCCCGAAGTTACCGAAATAGGTTGCTGTCCCTATTTTGCGATCCGCTGCCGGACGTCTTCGATCTCGCGACGCAGCGCCGACCCCACGGGGGCGCGCTTGGCGGCTTCGTCGAGGTCGGCCAGGCAGCCCGCCGTGTTCCCCTGCGTGTAGCGCGCGATCGCGCGCCCCTGCCAGGCGGGCACGACGTCGGGCTGCAGCTCGATCGTGCGCGAGTAGTCCGACTCCGCCCCCGCCGCGTCCCCGACCGTCAACCGGAGGGCCGCGCGGTTGATCCAGACCTGCGGGTCCGTCGGCGCGAGCCTCACCGCGGCGTCGAGGTGCGTGCGCGCCTCGGGAAGGCGTCCCGCCTCGAAGAGGAGGTAGCCGAGGTTCGACTGCGTCTCGGCGTTCTTCGCGTAGATCTCGACCGAGGCCATCGCGTGCTGGAGCGCCTCCTCCCTCCGGCCGAGCTTGATCAGCGCCTTCGCCGCGTTGTCGTGGGTCCGCCAGTCGTTCAGCCGCCAGGCCTGCGGGTCCCCCGCGAGGGCCCGGCGGTACTGCGCGAGCGCCTCCTCGTGCCTTCCGGCCTTGGCGAGCTCGACGCCCTTCGAGACGTAGTGGCGGTAGTCGGCCGCGGGAACGGTGATCTCGCGGAAGGCGTCGTACCCGGTCGCGACGAACTCCGGGATGTTGACCGCGCGGTTCGCCGCCTTGGCGTTCTCGACGAGGATCGGCGGCGTCGCGTTTCCTTCGGCGTCGATGTGGGTCAGGAACATCTCGGTGTACGGCGTGTTCTGCTTCGAGGAGAAAACCAGCCACTTCCCGTTCGGCGAGAAGCTGTGCCACGAGTTCATCAGGGAGGTGTTGCACGCGAGCTCACGCGGCGTCCCCCCTTCGAACGGGACGATCCAGAGCTTCCCGTCGGGACGCAGGAGCATCCCGTTCGTCGCACGCGTCCAGACGATCCACTTCCCGTCGGGGGAGATCTTCGGGAACGCGTTGCTCATCCCGTTCGCCGAAGCGCCCCGTACCGGCTCCGCGACCCCGCCCTTGCCGCCGTGGAACGGGATCCGGTAGAGCTCGAAACGCATCGGCGTCTCGTTGGGATCGCCGGCGAACGTGGCGGGGGGCTTGCCGCGGTCGTACGGGTCGCGCGCCTTCGCGCGCGCGAAGACCAGCCACTTCCCGTCGGGGCTCCACACGGGATTGCAGTGCACGTACTCCGGGTCGTCCGCCCCGGGGAGCGCCTCGATCTTGCCGGTGTCCCTGGAGTACACCGCGAGGATCCCGCGGGTCGGGTAGAAGACCTGCAGGATGCGGTAGTCGCCGAAGTTCCGCACGTACAGGGCGTCGTTCACCGTCGCGACGACGTGCCTGCCGTCGGGGCTCACCCGCGCGAGGAAGCCCAGCGTGAACCGATCGGGGGGCCTCCCGGCGAACGCGTTCCAGGAGAGGATCTGCGCGTTGTCGAGGACCGTCCTCTCCTTCAGCTCCGCGAGGGCGTACGCCCCCTTGTCGCCGTCGGGGCCGTCGAGGTCCATCCCGAACGTCTTCCCGTCGCTCGAGAAGCTGTGGCAGTTGGCGCAGGTCGTCATCCCGGTGAGCAGCACCCGGCTGTCGTCGCGCGAGACGTCCTTGAGCCGCCAGGCGATCAGCGGAAGCGACTGCTGGCCGAGGGGCTTGATGACGCCGTCCTCCCCCTGGGAGGGCATCAGCGGGACGTCGCGATAGAAGATCGGGGCGCCTACGGGATCCGGGGAGATCGACAGCGAGACGCTCCCGGACGACACGACGCCCGACGGCCCCATCCCCTCGATCGTGAGCCGGACCTTCCCCGGCCGGCTCCGGATCGCCTCCCAGGTCGCGGCCGGCGGTCGCCACGCGCGCGCGGTGGCCTGATAAGGCGTGGGCTCGGGGAGTCTGTTCGTCACGGACACGCACCGCTCGTCGATCGTGCCCGCCGGTTTCGGTCCGCCGGGAACCTCGGTCACGAGGGTCGCGCCGGCGGCGGGAGCGAGCGTCACGCGCCAATGCGTCGCCCCCGTGTCGTCGTGCCAGAGGACCGTGGGAGCGGCGAAGTCGGGGGGGAAGGCCGACCCGTCGAGCGGGTAGTCGACGACGAGCGCCGCGGCCGCGAGGAGCAGCGTGGAGGTCACGCCGGGATCGTACGGCGACTCAGTCCGTCGGCACCCAATCCTTGGTCAAGTGGAACCAGAGCGCGAGGCCCCCCCACGTCCCCAGCCGCGCCACCGACCGCCCGATCGTCCGGTCGGTCACCTTCCTCCCCCCGTGGAACAGGCGCGCGTATTCGGCCCGCATCCACGAGTCGAGCGCGAGGCCGTCCGGGCGCCCCCAGAATTTCAGCAGGTTCTCCGCGACGTAGGGGCCGGCGCCCGGGAGCGCCAGGATCCGCTTGCGGAGCTCGACGACGGGGCCCGGATGGGTCGGCCATCCCTCGGGATCGACCTCGCCGCGCGCGACCATCCCGGCGAGCTTCCGCAACGACGGGGCCCGGTACCCGGCACGCACGTGGTTGCGCCACGCCGACTCGGGGACCGAGGCGAGGCGCTCCGCCGTCGGGAAGGCGCGCGTGCCGTCGGCGGCCGGCTCGCCGTAGCGCTCGACCGCCGCGGTGACCATCTTCACCGTCAGCGACCACGAGCAGTTCGTGGTCATGACGAGCTTCACGACGTCCTCGAAGACCGAGGCCCCCCGAAGGAAGCGCCCGGTTCCCGTCTCGGCGATCCAGGCGAAGCGCGGGTCGGTGCGCACGGCATCGTGGAACGGCCCGAGGTCGAGGTCGAGGTTGAGGATCCGCCTCGCCGCCGCCTCGAGCTCCCTGCGCGTCGAAGGGGTCGGGCGCCCCGCGATCGTCATCGCGACGGCTCCCTCGGCCGGCTCGAGCCGGATCGCGTAGGCGCCGGAAGCGGTGGCCACGGTCGCCCCGAGGGCCCCCTCCTCCGCACGAAACGGCGGGAGCCCGTACCAGCCGTGGCTGAGGACCGTGCGCGGGAAATTGAAGCCGGGAGGGGCCGGCAGGAGCACGCGTGCCACGGTCACACCGTGGCGTCGGCCTGGGCGGTCCGTTCTTCCTCGATCTGCAGGAGCATCTTCGGGGTGATGTCGCCGGTGGGGTAGTTCCCGGAGAAACAGGCGGTGCAGAAGCGCGGGATCCGCGGCTCGGCCCCGCCGACGGCGTCGGTGAGGTCGTCGAGGGTCTGGTAGACGACCGCGTCCGCGCCGATCTCGAGGGCGATCTCGTCGTGCGAGCGATCGCGCGCGACGAACTCCCGGCGCGTCGACATGTCGATCCCGTAGACGCACGGGTGGATGAGCGGCGGCGACATCGACGCGAAGATCACGCGGCGGGCGCCGCAGTGCCGGGCGAGCTGGACGATCTGGCGGCTGGTGTTCCCGCGCACGATCGAGTCGTCCACGAGCAACACGTCCTTGCCGCGGAACTCCTCCGAGATCGCGTTGAGCTTCTGCCGCACCGAGCGCTTGCGCTCCCGGTCACTGGGCATGATGAACGTCCGGCCGACGTAGCGGTTCTTGACGAGGGCCTCGCGGAAGGGGATCCCGAGGGCGTGGGCCATGGCGAGGGCCGCCGTGCGCGCCGAGTCGGGGACGGGGATCACGACGTCGGCCGTGTGCCCCGCCGCGCGGAAGGTCTTGGCGAGCTTCTCCCCCATGCGCATGCGCGACGCGTAGACCGAGACCCCCTCGAGGTACGAGTCGGGGCGCGCGAAGTAGACGTATTCGAAGACGCAGGGGTGG